>NZ_JBHWZP010000154.1:0-21942 GCF_042728395.1 Streptomyces sp. NPDC060205 | reverse complement strand
CGTCTCGACGGCCCGCACCGAGGGGTGCCGGTCGCGGCGCTACCTGCGTGAGAGCGTGCGGGTGATGCCGGTGGCGATGGTCGTGGCAAGCACCCAGCCCGCGGCGATCAGCGTCGCCGCGAACCACTGCTGCCAGCCGCCCGGGTTGAACGCCCCCTCCTGCCCGAAGCTCACGACGGGCAGCAGCAGGTCCAACGCGTACAGGAACGGATTGAACTCCGGCGCCTCCGGCAGTTTCGCCGCCCGGGGGTGGTGGACGGCGAAGGCCACGGTCGCCACGAGCAGCAGGGCCAGCAGCCAGCCCGCCGCACGGCGTGGGAGGAAGCCGTAGCCGACGGTCCAGTCCTGTACGTAGCCCCAACCGCGTAGAGCGGGCGGCTGGCTTGCCCGGTGGTGGCGGTGCTTGGCGAGCAGCACGGTGCGCGCGGCGGTGTCGTGTCCGTGGCGGGTGTAGGTCGCGGCGAGTTGCTCGTAGGGCTGGGGCAGGAATCCGTTCCTCTCCTTCGCCAGCCAGGCGAGCCGGTCCTCGACCGACAGGGTCACCTCCATGTTGTCGTACACGAAGCCGTCCAGGAGCAGGACGTCGGGCCAGCGCGCGGGGACGTCTTCAAGTACTTCGACGTGGGCGTGCCGCAGGTCGACGGGGCCGCGCAGCCGGGTCGCCGCATCCGTGGTGAGTGCGGCGGCCCTGATGTTCCGTGCGGACAGGGGGCCGTCCACCGTGGCGTCGGCAAGGGACAGCGCGCTTCCGACACGGCTGCCGGTCAGCGACACCCTGCCCTGCGAGACGAAGCCGTGACAACAGTCGACGACGCCCCCGGCGGTCAACCCCCAGGCGGTCAGGGTGCGGCCGGAGGGGTTCGTCAGATGGGCGCCGTGGAACTCGACGCTCGCGCCCACGGTCGCGTCGGTCAGGACGATCTGCCCGTACGACTCCAGGTCGGCGCAGTGCACCCGCCCGGCGACCTGCATCCGCCGCGCCGACAGTGTCTCCCCCTCCGGATGGTGCAGTCGGGCGCCCGCGAGACGCACCGAGCCTTCCACACGCGCGCCCTCCAGGAGCACCTGCCCTTCGGCAGAGAAGCCTGACGAGGCGTCGAGGTCGCCGCCGATGGCGGTCAGTGAGGCGTCCAGTGCCTGTCCGCCCGGCGCGTCGAGGGTCGCGCCCGCCAGCCGCAACGGGCCCTGTACGGAGGCACCGGCCAGCACGACCGGTCCCCGAGCCGTGAAGCTCCCGTCCAGAGCGAGCAGCCCCTCCACATGGAGGCGTTCAGCGTTGAGGGCGATGCCCCCGGGGTTGTCGAGCGTCGCTCCGCTCAAGGTGCAGCAGCGGGAGATCCTGGCGTCCTGGAGTCGCAACTCGCCTCGGGAGACCAGGCCGTGGCCGGAGGTCGCGAGGCCGTCACCGCCGAAGAGACCGGCGCCCACCACGAGGCCGTCGCCGTTCAGGGTGGCTCCTTCGGGATGGGAGACGCGGGCGCCTTCCGCCACCAGGGTGCCGCCGATCCGGGCGCTCCACATCAGCATCTCGCCCTCCACCTCGGCATCGCGGCAGATCAGGTCGCGCTCGACGACGAGGCTGTCGGCGTGGAGTGCCGGAGTGCCGCGGAGGCGGGCGGCGGTGAGGTCCAGGGTGCCGCCGACGTGGGCGCGCGTCAGCCGTACGGGCTGGTCGCAGCGGCAGTTCCGGAGGCGGAGGAGCCCGTCGACCCGCGCGTCCCGCAGCAGCAGGCCGGGCAGTTGCGAGCCGCTGAGGTCGACCTGCTTGGTCGACGCGGCCTCGAAGAGGGGCGTCTGCTCGAACACGCAGTCCGTCGCGACCAGCGGGTACGGCACGTCACTGCCCGACAGGTCCACGGTGCCCGACACGAGGGCCCGCCGCAGCCGCAGAGCCGGGACATGGCCGGGAGCGGGCTCGCGTTCGCCCAGCAGCAGGCGCACGATCACGTGGGCTCGTACGACCGTGCCGGGTCGTGGAGCCGAACTCCCCAGGGACGCGCCGAGGTCGACGACGTCCCCCGTCGGGAACGCGTCCCAGAGCGCCTGTTCGGCTTCGGACAGACCGGGAACAGGCGCAGGACCAGGACCAGGCATGGACCACTCCCCCATCGCGTCAGGTCGGACCACTCCGGACCGTCGTCTACTGGGATGCCCGCGCGGTGGCCCCGGTTCCGCGGACCGGGCGGGCGCGCTGCGCGGGAAAGGCATGACAGGCAGGGTCCCGGCCGGGTTCACTGGTCGGGATACGAGTCCGGGGCGGACGGGCCCAGGGACCGGTAGGAGCACCTGCCCCAGGTGCCTGGAACGGCGGGCGCGGCACCGTGCAGGGCGGACGAACCACCCGCCTCAGCGACTGGAGGTCGCCGTGCCCACGCTCTACAAACCCTTCCGGGGCAGCCATGGCATCAGCCGCGGTTTCACCGGCCGGGACTACCGCACGCAGCACACCGGGGTCGACTACCGCACCCCGAGGCGCACGCCCGTCCTCGCGTCCGCCGCCGGAGTGGTGGTGAGGTCGGTGGACCTGACGGGCTCCTACGGGCGCTACATCATCGTCGCCCACTCCGGCGGGGTGTTCACTCTCTACGCCCACCTGGACAAACGGCAGGCCCGCGAGGGAGCCCGTGTCACGGCCGGCCAGCGGATCGGACTGTCCGGCAGCACGGGCAGGTCCACGGGCCCTCACCTGCACTTCGAGGTACGCAAGGGACGCAACAGCTCGGCGGCCACGGTGAATCCGGTGCCGTTACTGAAAGGCAGCCCACCGACGGTGACGGAACTGACGGGACCGTCGGAGGCCCCGGACGCGGCCGGAACGGCTGTGCTCCCCGCCCCCGGAACCGCCGCCGAGCCGGACACCCGCGAGGCCGCCGAGCCTGGCGAAAGCATCGGACCGGGCGGGGGCGACGAACGCGGTGTGACGCCTGACCAGTAGGGGTTCCCGACACCTCCGGGCCGGGGTCGTAGGCCCGGCCCACTGCGCTCAGCAGGTCTTCCGGTAAGGAACGTCGCGGACGTGCGTGCGCCATTCGTCCTCGGTCAGTCCCGCTCCGGCGCGCTCGCAGGCCCGGGCGGTCGCGTGTGCCGTGGTGATGTCGAAGGTCTGGAGCAGTACGTGGGTGCCGGCCGCGTGGAGCGTCCTGCTGTCAGGGCTGAAGGCCAGCGCCAACAGCGCCGTCCCCGAGGTGGGGAGGGCGGAGCCGAGCGGGCGGGCGGAGTCGGTGTCCCACAGCCGAAGGGTGCCGTTCTCCCCCGCGGCAGCCAGGGTGTGCCCGTCCGGGGAGAACGCCAGCGCCGTCACGTACCTGGGTGTGCCGTCGTGTACCGGAGGGGCGGGAAGGATGCCGAGAGGTTTGTCGGCGGCGCCGTCCCACACGGTCACCTGACCGGACTCGTCGCCTGCCGCGAGGTACCTGCCGTCCGGGCTGAAGGCGATCGTCGTCGTGACTCCGGGCGTGAGCACACGTCGTGCGACCCTGCGGGTGCGCAGATCGAGGAACTGACCGTGGTTCGTGGCCAGGATCCGGCCACCGGGTTTCACCGCGAGGGTTTCACCGCCGACGCCGGATATCTCGCGGGTCAGGTCCCCGCGGCGAAGGCTCCAGTATTCGAGACGTTCGTCCGCCGGTATGCGGGACGTCACCAGCGCTGTTCCGTCCGGATGGAAGGCGATGCCGTTGACGGTCCGAGCACGTCCGCCGGGTCTTTCGAAATCGGCCCGTGCCACCGTCAGCGACCTGCTGAGGCGACGGTCCGAAACATCCCACAAGTTCAGCTTCTCCGACGGCAGCGAGGTCGACGGGTGGCTGACCCCGTAGGCGAGGACGCGTCCGTCGGGGCGAAAGGCAAGGTGTACCGGGCAGGGCGCGGGATCCGGGGGCCCTTCGCGGACCGTGGGGCAGGGCACGGCCGGCAGAGCGGTCACGTGCTTGCCGTTGCGGCCGTCGTGGAGCCGGACCTTTGCCCGCCCGGTCCGGGCGTCCTGGTGGGCGACGGCGAGTATGCGGCCCTCCGGACCGAAGGCGGCGGCCACCGCGGCCCGGCTGCGCCAGCGCGGTTCCACGACCCCGTCGAGGGAGAGGGAGCGGACCACGGTCTGCGACCGTCCCGCGAAGTACCGGATGCTGCCCTCTTCCCCTTCCGTGTCCCATCTGAGGTCGCTGACCGCCTCGTCGGAGAGAGGCGATCTGAAGACAGGTGCGGTGGGTTCGTCGGTCCGCCACAACAGGACCTCGTCGGCGTCCGTCGCGGCCAGGTACGTACCGTCCGGGCTGAATTCGAGGTCTTCCAGCCCTTCGTGCGCGATCTTCGTTAGCTCCCGGCCGGAGTCGATCTCCCAGGTGCGGACCGACGTCGTGTCACGCAGGACGAGACGCCGGCCGTCGGGTGTGAACTGGAAACCCTCCTCCGCACAGTTGGCCGTGGTCGCTTCGGGGGCCCAGGCGGCGGGCACTTGTCTGCGCCGGGAGACGTCCCAGATCTGCAGCCGGGCTCCGGGCAGGCACAGCGCCATCAGACGGTCGTTCGCGCTCAGCTGGACATCGGGAAACGGATAGCGCCTCATCAAGCGCTGTTGAAACAGCCGCCGCGAGGCCCAGTCCGGGACGTCGAACGCCTCTCCGGCTTCTAGAGCAGGCACCACGTGCTCCATACGGCGCTCCAGCAGCACACGCCGGGTCCTCATGCTGCGCAGCTGGACGACCGCCTGCCGACCGGCCGTGCGGTACAGGACGAAAGTGCGGCCGCTCGGACCGATCTCGGCTCCGTCGTCGGCGTCGGCGTCCGTCGGCATACGCTGCCGTTCCCTGTGGCCTGCCC
Source organism: Streptomyces sp. NPDC060205 (assembly GCF_042728395.1). Classification (NCBI taxonomy): domain Bacteria; kingdom Bacillati; phylum Actinomycetota; class Actinomycetes; order Kitasatosporales; family Streptomycetaceae; genus Streptomyces; species Streptomyces sp. NPDC060205. Next base: position 17,124 of record NZ_JBHWZP010000154.1, on the reverse strand, counting down.
GCACATCCCAGAAGCCGACGTTCCCGTCGTCGTCCACCAGGGTGAGCGTTCGCAGATCGGGGCTCAGCACGCCGGCATGTGCCAGCTCGGCGCCCAGCCCCGGCCATGAGGCGATGCGCCGGTGGCTGCGCACATCCCACGCCACGACCCGCTCGGCACCGACGCCGACCAGGGTGCGGCCGTCGCCGCTGAGGTGGCGCACAACGGTCGGGTCAGTGTCCGGATCGGTAAAGGTGTCCTGCTCTTTCTGCACCGCGGCGGTCATCAGCGCCGAGCGGCTTTCCGGAAGTCGGCCAGAGACCGGGCAGCGATGCTCAGCCGCATCGCGGTGACCGGGTCCGTGGCCCGCAGGCTGTCGGCCAGCGCCACGATCCTGCGGGCTTCGGCGTCCAGCCGTTCCCGTTTCTCCGACGTGCTCCGCTGCCAAGCGACCACCCCCGCGACGACCGCGAGCACCAGCACGAGGGACAGGCCGGCCCTGGAACGGCGCAGCCGCCGGGCGGCGCGGATCGTGACGTGGCGTTCCTGCTCGCGCGCGGCCGTGCCGGCGGTGAGGAACGCCCGCTCAAGCCCGGTGAGATCCGCGGCCTGCCCCTGGCCGAAGGGTTCCCGGGTGAAGTGTTCCTGTGCGGTGGCCAGTCGGGCACCGCGGTACAGAGCACCGGAGTCACGGCCCAGTTCCTCCCAGGCGCGGGCCGCCTCCGTCAGTCCTCGGTGTACGCGCAGGCGTTCACGGTCTTCCTCGATCCAGATACGGAGCCTGGGCCAGGCGGTCAGCAGTGCCTCGTGCGCCAGCTCGACGCGGTCGCCGTCGAGAGTGAGGAGCCGCGCGGCAGCCAGAGCCCCCAGGACCTCCGCGGTCTCCGGTCGGCCGGGATCCTCGACCTCCTCCCGGGCGGCAGGCCTTCGCGTGTCCGGAGTCGCCTCGCCGGAGGTGACCTCGCCCGGAGTGACCAGCCTCAGCAGCAGACGGCGGGCGACGGCCGCCTGCTCCCCGGTGAACCGGCGGTAGACCTCCTCGGCGGTCTTGGCGATGGCACCTTCGAGACCACCGGCCGCTTCATAGCCCGCCAGGGTCATCGTCTTGCCCCGGCGGCGGCTCCAGGTCTCCAGCAGCACGTGCGAAAGCAGCGGCAGTCCGCCCGGGGCGCCGGCGACTTCCGTCACGAGGCGTGAGGTCAGGGCGCGTTCCACGGTCAGGCCCTCGGCTACGGCCGGTCCGACGATGACCTCGCGCAGCTCCGCCGGGCTCATGGGTCCGGCCAGCAACTGGGCGTCGCGCAGGGCGTCGGCGAGATCGCGGTGTTCCGCGCAGCGGCCGTAGAAATCGGCGCGCACGGCGATGAGCACCCGTAATCGGTGCTCGGGTTCGCGGGCGTTCAGCAGCAGTGCGAGGAAGCGGGCGCGCTCGGCCCTGTCCTGGCAGAGGGTGAAGATCTCCTCGAACTGGTCGACGATCACGAACGTGTCCGCCGCCGTGGTTCCTGGTGCGGTGGTGCCGGGATCGAGGACATGGGCGAGAGCCCGGGCCGGGTGCGGCCCGGGGGTGAGGATACGGATGGACCCCGGACGCAGTTCCGCGTCCTCGGTGCGCTGAAGGGCGGGGACGAAACCGGCTCGCAGAAGAGAGGACTTGCCGCTGCCGGACGGGCCGAACACCGCGGCGAACCGGCGCCGCCGTACGAGGTCCAGCAGGTCGGCGGTGAGCCGGTCGCGGCCGAAGAAACGGTCGTAATCCCCGGTCTCGAACCGCGACAACCCCTGATAGGGAGGCTTGGCACCCTCCTCTGCGCCTCCCGGCTCAGCGGAGAGTTCCTCCGTTGTCCGCCTCCACCGCTCCTGCCACTCGGTCGCGTCGCCACCGCATGCTCCGACATAGGCCAGGACCACGGGAAGGGTCGGCAACTGCTCACCCGCGGCGGCCTGTGACAGCGTCGTGACCGAGTACCCGGCCCGCTCCGCGAGTACGCGATAGGTGATCCCGCCCGCCTCGGAACGCAGCTTGCGCAACTCGAACGCGAACCGCTGCACCGGGCCCGTACTGGGATCCACCGGCACCTCACGCCGTCCCGCCACATCGCCCCCGCTCAGGCCCCCTCACACCGAACGGTCAACCTATTCACGGCTGTCCACATGCGTACAGATCGAGTCCCGCCATTGTTCGGACGCCGGAATCCCCCTTCCGAACAATGCCTTTCCTGCTGAGATCGGTCCTGCGAGCGGTGACGCCGCGGCTCCTGGGGGAGGAGCCGCGAGAGATCCGCTCAACCGGAGGGGGACGCCTGCTCCGCTGCAGAGGTGCGACGACCGGCACCTCTCAGCGGGGCAGGCGAAATACGTGCGGGCCTGTCCACCGGCCGATTGACGGGACAGCAGGAGGCCTACGGGAAGACGGGAAGGCCACTCGCTCCGGCGCGACGGCCGGATCGGTTCAGACCCGGGCGGTCGCAGGGACGCGGGCCGGTAGTTCCAGTCCGAGGTTCTCGCGCAGGGTGGTGCCGGTGTAGTCGGGGGCTACTATCTTCCGTTTGCGTAGTTCGTGGAGGAGGCCGTTGACGGCGAAGTCGTGCTGGTGCGGGTCCGCGAGGCCGCTCAGCGTGATCACGTCGAGGGCGCCTGCCCGAAACCGTTCCTCGACCGCGTCGGCGAGCTGTTCGGGTGTCCCCGCGGCGGCCCAGTGCCCGGTGTCCTGGGCCGCGATGACGAGTTCCCGCAGGGTGTAGCCCTGGCGCGCGTAGCCCGTGAAGATGTCGACGCGGCCCCGGCGGCGGTGCACCGAGGTGATGTCGGGCAGCAGGCTCTCCGGCAGTTTCGCGTCGAGCGGGATCTCGGAGAGGTCGACGCCGCCGCCGAGCATGTCGGCCACCTGCGCGCGACCGCGTTCGAAGTCGATCGACTCCCGCTTCTCGCGTACGAGCCGCCGCGCCTCCTCCTCGGTCGACCCGTAGGTGGCGTGCAACGAGCTGAAGATGAGCGGCAGTCCGCCGGCTCGTCCCAACCGTTCGGCCTGGCTGCGGATCCTGCGCGTGAAGTCGACCGCGATGTCCAGGGTCGGCAGCGAGGTGAACACGATCTCGGCGTACCGGGCGCCCAGGGCCTGCCCGGCCTCCGACTGGCCGGCCTGCAGCTGTACCGGGCGCCGTTGCGGCAGCGGCGGGATGTTCAGCGGGCCCGCCACGGTGAAGAACTGTCCCGCGTGGTCGATCGGATGCACCCGGTCGCGGTGCAGCACCGCCTTGCCGTCGGCGCCGACGGTCAGCGCACCGGGTTCCCAGCTGTCCCACAGGGCGTTGACCACCTCCAGGGTCTCCGCGGCGCGCGCGTACCGCTCCTCGGGGCCGGGCAGGTCGCCGGGGCCGAAGTTCTCCTCGCCGACGGAGGAGGTGACCAGGTTCCAGGCGGCCCGCCCGTTGCTGACGTGATCGAGGGTGCCGAACAGCCGGGCGAGGTTGTACGGATGGTGGAACGTCGTCGAGACCGTGGCGATCAGACCGATCCGCGAGGTCACCTGGCTCAGCGCCGAGACGAAGACCAGCGGCTCCTGCGAGCCGATCGGGCCCTGGGCGCCGAAGCTGAGCAGATCGGCGGTGAACAGGGCGTCGATCCTCGCGGCCTCGGCGAGTCTCGCCACGCGCACGGCGGTGTCCAGTGTCGATCGGGTCGGGTCGATCGCCAGGTCGTAGGTCTCGGACGTGCCGCCCGCTCCGGTCACGGTCTTCAGCGTCCTGGGGCGTTCTGCGCTCACGAATCGTCCATTCCCACCGGTTCGGGGGCGATGCCGATGCCGGTGCCGGCGCACGGGCCGATACCGACGGCGACACCGACACCAGCACCGGTGACGTCTGAGGGCGGAGGAATTCCGGCGGCGCGCGTGGGCGTCGTCCGGACCTGCCGGACACACCGGATCGGACGCGACCGGGCGGGACTGCGGCAACACGCGATGCGACGGACTCATGGGCACATGGGCACATGGGCGCGCAGGACACGCGGACATGTGCGGGCCTACGGGGCTGCCGCCGGGGTGGAGAGCCGGAACCGGGATCGGTTCCGGAACCAGGGGTCAGCTACAGAGCGCGCCCTGCGTCCGGCACAGATCCACGTGCCGACGCTTCGTCCAGACCGGCAGCGTCACCGCGCTGCGGACCGGCCTGACGTGTGACGCCCTCAAGGTGACTCCCGCGCTAGGTGGTTGCGCACTGAACGTACGTTGCGGGGGTGCGTCCTTGTCAAGAGTGCACCCCCCGCACTCCACACCCCGACCCGGCGGCCCCGGCCGCCCAACTCCCCACGTTGCCAGCACATTTCGCGGAACGATCTTTCCGGGTACCCCCTCCCGGAACAGTCATCGGATGGCTAGTGTCCAGCCGTCCGCTTCACCATCGAACCGATCAAGGACGCCCGTGCGACTGATGCATCCCGGCAGACACAGACTGCTGGCCATCGGAACGGCCCTCGTGGCGCTGACGGCAACCCCGTCCGCCGTCGCGGCCGGCCTGGACCTGTCCACCCTCACCGACAACGTTGCCAGCTCCGGCAGTGCGGCCACCGCCGCAGGGACCGGAGCCCCCAGCAAGAGCCGTACCGTCACGCTGCTGACAGGTGATCAGGTCACCGTCACTCCCGGTGGCGCCGGCCCCGACACCGTCTCCGTACAGGGGCCGGACGGCCTGCGTGCCGACGCGCGGATCACCCGGCAGGGCGACGACACGTATGTGTACCCGTCCTCCGCCGACACCTATGTCGGCTCCGGTCTGCTCGATCCCGAACTCTTCAACGTCACACGCCTGTTGGCGGAGGGGTACGGGGACAGCCACGCCGACGGTCTGCCCCTCATCGTCAGTTACGCCTCCGCCGCCCGGCGGAAGTCGGATGCCACCTCCCTGCCCGAAGGGGCCACCGACGCACGGGCGTTGAGCAGTATCAACAGCACCGCGCTCGTCCAGGACCGTACCCGGGCCGCGGCCTTCTGGAGCGACCTCACGGCACCGGCGGGCAAGGCCGCCACCGCCACCGCCATAAGTGCCCCGAAGCTGGCCGGCGGTGTCCGGAAGGTGTGGCTCGACGGCAAGGTCGAGGCCGAACTCGCGGACAGCACCGCGCAGATCGGCGCGCCCGATGTCTGGGCGAAGGGCAACACCGGTGCGGGTGTCGACGTCGCCGTCCTGGACACCGGCTACGACACCGGGCATCCGGACCTGAAGGACGTCGTCGACTCGTCGGAGAGTTTCGTACCCGGCGAGGACGTCACGGACCGCAACGGACACGGCACCCACGTGGCGTCGACGATCGCCGGCAGCGGCGCCGCCTCGGCGGGCGGCGTCGAGAAGGGGGTCGCGCCGGGCGCGAGGCTGCACGTGGGCAAGGTCCTGAGCGACGCGGGCAGCGGTTACGACTCCTGGATCATCAGCGGCATGGAGTGGGCGGCGCGTGACGCCAAGGCCAAGGTCGTGAGCATGAGCCTCGGCTCCAACGGGCCCTCAGACGGCAGTGACCCGATGAGTCAGGCCGTGAACCGTCTCAGCGCCGAGACCGGCACCCTGTTCGCCGTCGCGGCGGGCAACGCGGGACCGTACGACCACACGGTCGCCGCTCCCGGCGCCGCGGACGCCGCGCTCACCGTGGGCGCCGTCGACGCGGACGACACCGTGGCGGAGTTCTCCAGCCGCGGCCCCCGGCTGCGGGACGACGCCCTGAAGCCGGAGATCACCGCGCCGGGGGTGGGCATCCTGGCGGCGCGCTCGCAGTACACGTCGGGGACCGGCTCGTACACGGCGAAGAGCGGCACGTCCATGGCGACACCGCATGTGGCCGGGGTGGCCGCACTGGTCGCCGCCGCGCATCCTGGCTGGACCGGCTCCGAGATCAAGGACGCGCTGGTCAGCAGGTCCAAGGCCACGCCGGACAACCCCGCCGACGCGGGCGGAAACGGCCGGGTCGACGCGGTCGACGCCACCGAGGGCACGCTGTTCGCCACGGGTACGGTCGACGCCGGCATCCACACCACCAGCGAGCCGGGCGAGACCGTCGAGAAGACGGTCCGGTGGCGCAACGACGGTGCCGAGCCGGTCACGGTCGACCTGTCCGTGGCCGCCGCAAAGACGGCGCCGGCCGGTCTGTTCACCGTCGCCGACGAGCAGTTGACCGTCCCCGCGGGCGGTTCCGCGTCGACGACCGTGACCACCCACCTCGACCGTGCCGCGACCGAGCAGCGCTACACGGCACAGCTGACCGCCGAGGCCTCGGGCCGGACGCTCACCAGGTCGCTCCTCGGGGTCAGCACGTACGAGGAGCCCTTCCATCTGCGCGTCCAGGTGACCGATCGCTCCGGCGCCCCGAATCCGTCGCTCGTCTTCGTCAACTGGCAGCGGCAGGGCGACGAGTACAGCCAGTCCGCCAACGCGGCCGGCGGCGCCCTCGACGCTCTCGTACGGCCCGGTACGTACACGGTCTGGGTCTGGGCGCCGGTGGAAGGGACGCACGGCGAGTCCTCGCGGGGCCTGGCCCTGCTGAGCGCGCCCACCGTGCAGGTGCGCGGCGACACGGACGTCACGCTCGACGGTACGCGTCTGGTGCGGACCCGTGTGGTGACGCCGAAGGCGAGCACGGACAGCGATGTCCGGGTCGACTTCAGCCGGACGTTCGGGGACGACTCGCCCCCGGTAGTCGACTCATGGACGGTCGGCAGCGGCTACGACAGCCTGTGGGCCCTGCCGACCGCGAAGCCCGCCTCGGGCGAGCTGACCTACACGGCCCGCTGGCGTATGCAGCAGCCCCTCGTCAGCCTGGCCTCCGGGAAGCAGGACTTCGACGACCTGTGGGTCCAGCCAGGATCCGCCGACCCGGCCGAGGGTGACCGCACGCTGCGTGCCGTCTACGCGGGTGCCGGTCTGACGCAGGACTACGAGGGTCTGGACGCCCGGGGCAGGATCGCCGTCGTGAACTACCTCCCGGAGGACGAGGAGGACGACGGGGACGAGGAGGAGGACGAGGACCTCGCGGCCGGCAAGGCCGCCGCAGCCGCCGACCAGGTGCAGTCCGCCGAGAAGTCGGGCGTCGCGCTGCTGGTGATCGTCAACGACGTCGACGGCAGGCTCCGGGAGCCCGTCCGCAAGACCCCGCTCACCGTCGTGGGCCTGTCTCGCACCGGGGGCACGACACTGATCGACCGCATCAAGGCGAGCCAGGACGGCTCCGTCGCGATGCGCACGGTCACCCACGCGAAGACGGGCTACCTGTACGACCTCGTGCGCTCCTGGCACGACACGATCCCCAAGCAGCTCACCTACGCGCCGACCGAGCGCCAACTCGCGCGCGTCGACGTCGACTTCCGCAACGATCCGGCGAAGGAGGTCGACGAGTTCCGCTACGACATCCAGCCCTATCTCGGGGTGAAGATCGGTATGCAGCGGCTGTCCCACTCCGGGGCGCGGCGCACCGACTGGGTGACCTCGGACCGCGAGGTCAGGTGGATGGAGGAGGCGACGACGGCTTTCGCGACGCAGAAGTCCGGCGTGGTCACCTATCCGGCCGGGCGGAGTACGGACGTGCAGTGGTTCGGGCCCGTGCAGCGGCCCCGGGTCAACGTCAGCGAGACGCTGCCGCGGCGCACCGGCGACACCGTCGAGGCGTATGTGCCGGGCTGGGGTGACGGTACGAACGGTCATGTGAGCACCTACGGAACCGGTACGACCTCGCAGCGGACGGAGCTGTACCGGGGGAAGACCCTGGTGGCGGGTTCCGACGGATACGCCGTGGCAGGCGACGTACCGGCGGCCAGGGCCGGCTACCGCCTGGTGACCACGACGGAGCGCACCGAGGGATTCCCGTACTCGACCTCCACCCGTACCGAGTGGGGGTTCGCGTCGGCGACGCCCAAGAAGGGTGAGAGCGGTCTGCTGCCGCTGGTGCAGCTCGACTACCTGATCCCGACCGCGGCCGACGGGACGGCCCGGCGGACCGCGCCCGTGCTGGTCACGGCCTCGCACGTGCCGGGAGTCTCCGTCGCCGCGACCCGGGTCGACAGGGTCGAGGTGTCGTACGACGACGGGCGGAGCTGGCGGCGGGCGCCGCTGTCCACGTCGGCCAAGGGTGCGCTCACGCACCTGGCCGCTCCGCGGACGGCCGAGTTCCTCTCGGTGCGGGTCCATGCGTCCGATGCGCGCGGGAACTCTGTCGTGCAGACGATCGTGCGGGCGGTGGGGGTCGGCTGACCGGAGCCGGCCGGCAACGGGTGGCTGTGGCGCCTGGTCCTCAGGCGTAGGCCACCCTCAGGCGTAAACCAACCTCAGGGGTGAGCGCCCACAGGGGTGAGCGCCCTCCGGGGTGAGCGCCCTCCGGGGTGAGCGCCCTCCGGGGTGAGCGCCCTCCGGGGCGCGGGGATCCGACGTGTGGCGGCTGCCGGTCGGCGGTGGCTGAGCGCGCCGCTCCCCGCGCCCCTTCGGGGCGCTCGCCCGCGGTGGCCCGGAAGGGATCCGCCCCCGTTCGGGGAAGCGGATCCCTTCCAGGTCTTGACCACACGCGGAACCCCTCCTAAAGTCCTCGCACTTCCGCAGGTACATCGATTAACCACTCGTTAACCGCCTTGGTTGGAGACACCCCGCTGTGCGCTCACCGCTGACTCGGCGCGGCTTCCTCGCCGCCGGTTCCGGCCTCACCGCCGCGACCGCCCTGCCCGCTCTGTCCGGCTGTTCCGCGCTGGCCGCGGCGGACTCCGATCCCGACACGCTCGTCGTGCACAGCCAGCTGGGCACCACCGCGCCGGGATCGCCCACCTATCTGGCCTCCCTGGACCGCTTCCGCAAGGAGAACCCGGGGCTCAAGGTCAAGAACCTCGTCAACGGCGACGACCTCGCCCAGGTCTACGAGACCTCCCGGCTGGCCCGTAAGGAGCCGGACGTCGTGATGGTCAACCTCTACGACAAGACCCTGGCCTGGACCGAAGTCGGTGCCACGGTCGACGTCAAGGACTACCTGGACGACTGGGGGCTGCGCGAGCGGGTGCTGCCCGTGGCGCTGGACGCCTGGACCGACGGCAAGGGCAGGCTGCGGGCCTTCCCCTACTTCGCCACGAACTGGCCGGTCGCCTACAACCGCTCGCTCCTCGACAGGGCGGGCGTGGACGAGATCCCGGTGACCGGCGACGAGCTGATCGCCGCGGCCCGCAAGCTGCGGGCCAAGGGCATCGGACCCGTCACCACCGGCGGCAACGACTGGACCGGGCAGAAGCTCCTCGCCCAGGTCATCCAGACCTTCCTCAGCGAGGACGAGGCCCGGCACGTCTACTCCACCGGCGACTTCAGCGGCAGCAGGGGCGCGAAGGAGGGCATCGAGTACTTCGTGGCCCTGCGCGACGCGGGAGTGTTCGTCGACAAGGCGCAGGGGCTGACCTCCGACCTCATGACCACGCAGTACAACACCCAGTCCGCCGCGATCCAGTCGGCGATGTCGTCGGCGCTCGCGAAGGTGCCCGAGGCCGTGGCCCGTCACACGGACGTGGGCGGCTGGCCGCTCGCCGAGGGCGCCGCGCACAAGCTGCCGACGATCCTGCGGACGTACACGCTCATCGGGTTCTGGATCAGTCCGAACGGCACGAAGAAGATCGACGCCGTCGAGAAGTTCCTGCGGTTCATGTACCGCCCCGACACCGTGTCCCGGTTCATAAAAGAGAGCGGCCGTGACATGGCGCTGCGCTCCGGCACGGTCAGTACGGACTTCCCGCTGGTCGCGGCGGCCCAGCGGCTGGAGGACGACGTCAGCCAGGTCCTGCTGCCCGACGTGTACGTGCCGCCCGCGGCGACCCAGCCGCTGATCACCGCGACCAGTACGTCCTTCACCCGGGGCACCGGCGCCGCGAAGGTCCGCGCCGTGCTCGAAGCCGCGTACCGCTCCGCATGAGCCTCCCCCTGTCCCCTCCCCCGTGTCCCCCGCGTCCCTCGCCCCAGTCCATCGGAGTCACCGCATGACGACGTTGACGCCCACACCGGGCGACACCACGGTCCGCCGCCCCGGCCCGCCGTCCGCCACCGCGGAGCGGCGCCCGCCCCGGCAGGGCGGCACCGTCCTCGCCGTGCCGGCCCTGATCTGGTACCTGGTCTTCATGGTCGGGCCGATGGTCGCGATCTTCGTGGTCGCCGCCCTGCACTGGCCCGGCATGCTGCAGCCGGTGTCGTTCGCCGGTCTCGGCAACGTGCGCACGGTCATGGACGACCCGGTGTTCTGGGACGCGGTGCGCAACACCGCCGTCCAGCTCGCCGTCGCCCTGCCGATCATGATCGTGTGCGCCTACATGCTGGGCTACTACGTGGCGCAGAAGCCGCCGGGGCACCGGGTCATCCGCTATCTGCTCTTCATCCCGGGGCTCATCTCGACCCCGGCGAAGGCCATGGTCTTCTACGCCGCCCTGTCCCCGGACGGGCTGGCCAACGGCGCGCTGGAGTCCGTGGGTCTCGGTTCGCTGACCGACGCCTGGCTCGCCTCACCGTCCACCGCGCTGGCCTGCCTGATCGCCCTGGACGTATGGGCCGGGATCGGCTTCACGGCCGTCCTGTTCGCGGCCCGGCTCGGCAGTGTGCCCGACGAACTCGGCGAGGCCGCGCAGCTCGACGGCGCCGGGCACTGGCGGACGATGTGGCTCATCCACTTCCCCGTCATCCGCGACTACGTCGGTGTCGTGACGATGCTGCAGTTCCTGTGGACGCTCTTCGGGTCCGCCCAGCACGTCCTGCTGCTCACCCAGGGCGGACCGGGCAGCTCGTCCACGACCCTGTCGTTCCTCGTCTACCAGAAGGCGTTCATCGCGGCCGACCTGGGCTACAGCCAGACCGTCGGCGTCATCCTCTTCCTCGCCGGGCTCGTCGGACTGCTCGCCATCCGCCGCGCATTCCGCCAGAACTACTGATCGGAGCCGCTCACCATGAAGCTCGGCAAGCGCTGGCTGCCCGCGCACATCCTGGTGTGGTCCTACGCGGTCCTGCTGATCGTGCCGCTCTACTACTTCCTGGCTTCGGCCTTCAAGACGAACGACGAGATCTTCGCGCATCCCTTCGCCCTGCCCACCTCGTTCGGGTTCGGCAACTTCCGCACCGCCTTCGACAGCGCCGACCTGGGGCTCGCCGTCGTCAACTCGACGCTGGTGACGGTCCTCGCGCTCGTACTGACCCTGGGGCTGGCGCTGCCCGCCGCGTTCGCGCTCGCCCGGTCCACCGGACGCCTCGCGTCGGTCATGGAGAAGGTCTTCTCGCTCGGCTTCCTCATCCCCACCTTCGCGGCGCTCTTCCCGACGTTCCTGCTGGCCGCGGCGACGGGTCTGTTCCACACGCGTACGTTCATGGTGCTGTTCCTGCCCGCGACCGCGATGCCGTTGTCCGTGGTGATCCTGGTGCAGTTCATGCGGACCATCCCCAAGGAGATGGAGGAGGCCGCGCGGATGGACGGCGCGTCCACGTTCGCGGTCCTGCGGCACGTCTACGTCCCGATGTGCATGCCCGGCATCGCGACGGTCCTGCTGCTGAACTTCCTGACCTTCTGGAACGAGTACCTGTACTCACTCGTGATCATCGGCCCCGATCCCGCCCAGCGCACGGTCCAGGTCGCCCTGCCCACCCTGAAGTCGATCACCGGCACCGACTACGGCGTCCTCACCGCGGGCACGGTCCTCACGCTCGTACCCGTGTGGATCGTCTACACCGTCCTGCAGAAGCGCATGCAGCAGGCGCTCGTCAGCGGGGCGGTGAAGATGTGAGCGCGCCCACCGAGGAGCCCGGCACGCCGGACAGGGCAGCGCGGCGTCCCACCATCAAGGCCGTCGCGGCAGCCGCCGGGGTGTCCACCGCGGCCGTCTCCCAGGCCTTCAACGACAAGGGACGGCTGTCCTCGACGACCCGCCGCCGCATCCTGGACACCGCGCTGGAGCTGGGCTGGTCGCCGAGCGCGCCCGCCGCGGCCCTGCGCAGCGCGCGCACCCGGACGCTCGCCCTGGTCGTCCGGCGCCCCACCGACGTGCTGGGCGCGGACCCCCACTTCAGTGAGCTGATCACCGGCATAGAGGGCGAACTCGCCCCGCGCGGTTACGGGTTGCTGCTGCATCTGGTCGCGGGCGTGCAGGAGGAGAACGTCCTCTACGAGCGGCTGGCCGCCGAGGGCCGGGTGGACGGCGCGGTGCTCACCGACGCGCGGGCCGTCGACCCCCGCCCCGCGCTGCTGGCCCGCCTCGGCCTGCCCGCGGTGCTGCTCGGCGCGCCCGACCGTGCGGCGGCCGTGCCGAGCGTCGGCCTCGGACAGCAGGGCGCCGGCGTCGAAGAGGTCGCCGCCCACCTGCTGCAGCTCGGGCACCGGCGCATCGCCTATGTGGCGGGTCCCGAGGAGTTGCAGCACACCAGGCTGCGGCACGGCGCCTTCGACGCCGCGCTGCGCAAGGCGGGGGTTCGGCCGGTCGCCGTGCTGCACACCGACTTCTCGGAGGTGTCGGCCGTCGCCGCGACCGTCGCGCTCCTCGACACCGCCGACCGTCCCACGGCCATCGTCTACGCCAACGACTCGATGGCCGTGTGCGGCATGGGCGCAGCCCAACGCGCGGGCCTGCGCGTCCCTCGCGATCTCTCGGTCGTCGGCTATGACAACCTGCCGCTCGGCCGTTGGCTCCATCCGCGGCTGACCACCGTCGACCAGCAGGTGCAGCGGGTCGGCGCGGCTGCCGCGCGGGTGCTGCTCGCCCGCTGCGGCGAGGACGTCGAGGCCGAGCGGCTCGACGACCGGCCCCGCCTGGTCGTCCGCGAGTCGACCGGACCGGCCCCCCGAAGACCCGCCCCCTGACCGGCCCCGGCCCCGGCGGGTCTCACACCCGCACCTGCCACCGCACCACCGATCGATCCGAGAAGGACCATGCGACGCCACAGCGCCCACCTGACCCACGACTCCGCCGTACTGCCCTGGCTCGGCGCCAACTTCTGGTCCCGCACCGGCGGTCCCCTGATGTGGCGCGACTACGACCCCAAGACGGTCCGCGAGGAACTGGAAGTGCTGCGCGAGCACGGTCTGACCATGACGCGCTCCTTCTTCTACTGGCCCGACTTCCACCCCGAGCCGCACCGGATCGACGAGACCCTGTGCGAGCGTTTCGCGGACTTCCTCGACGCCCACACCGAGGCGGGCATGGGCACGGTCCCCACGTTCATCGTCGGCCACATGTCCGGCGAGAACTGGGACCCCGTCTGGCGCGGCGGCCGGGACCTGTACGAGGACGTGTGGATGGTCGGCCGCCAGGCGTGGTTCGCCTCGCAGATGACCCGCCGCTTCAAGGACCACCCCGCGGTCACCGGCTGGCTCATCACCAACGAGATGCCCGGCTACGGCCGGGTCTACCAGGAGAACCCGCCCTCCTCCGACGTCGTCACCGCCTGGGCGCAGGCCATGTGCAACGCCGTGCGGGCCGCCGGCGGCACCCAGCCCGTCTCCCTCGGGGACGGCGCCTGGGGCATCGAGGTGACGGGCCGCGACAACGGCTTCTCGCTCCGGGACACCGCCGAGTACGTCGACTTCGTGGGCCCGCACGTCTACCGCTCGGACACCGACCGGCCCCGCCAGCACTACCGGGCCGCCTTCGAGTGCGAGCTGGCCTCGGTGACGCAGCAGCCCGTCGTCCTGGAGGAGTTCGGCCTCTCGACCGACACCGTGTCCGCCGAGAACGCCGGGATCTACTACCGGCAGACCCTGCACAACAGCCTGCTCGGCGGCGCCACGGGCTGGATCGCCTGGAACAACACCGACTACGACGACCTGTGGGACCGCTCGCCGTACGACCACCACCCGTTCGAGATGCACTTCGGCATCACGGACAGCGAGGGCGCGCCGAAGGCTCCTTTGCTCGAACTCGCCGCGTTCGCCGACGTGCTGGAGGCGGTCGACTTCGCCCGCTGCCGACGCGCCGACACCGACGCCGCCCTGGTCGTGCCCGCGTTCCTGGAGCGCGGCTACCCCTACAGCAGGCCCGCCGACCGACCGCTGATCTTCACCTCCCTGCACCAGGCGTACGTCGCCGCCCGCGCCGCCGACCTGCCGGCCGCCCTGGTCCGCGAGGCCGACCACCTCCCCGGCCTCGCCAAGCTCTATCTTCTGCCCGCCACCCGGCAGTTGACCGCCCGTACCCGGCGCGAACTGGCCCGCCGGGCGGAGGAGGGGGCGACGGTCTACCTGTCGTTCTGCTCCGGTGAACACCCCGGCACGCGCGGCCCGTGGTTCGACGACCTCGACGGCCTCTTCGGGGTCGAACTGCAGCTGTCGTACGGGGTCGCCGAGCCCATCACCGACGACGTACTGGAGATGACGTTCACCGAGGACTTCGGCCCGCTCGCGGCCGGTGAGACCCTGACCTTCCCGGTGGCGGGCAACGAGGACAGCCGGGCCTGTCTGCCGGTGGTCCCGCGCGACGCCAGGGTGGTCGCCGTCGACGGGCACGGCCGCCCCGCCCTGCTCGTGCGCGAGACCGGGAGCGGACGCACGGTCCTCGCGACGTACCCGCTGGAGCACATGGCCGCCCGCACCGCCCGGGTCAACCCCGAGCAGACGCACCGGCTGTACGCGGCGCTCGCCGACCTCGCGGGCGCCGGGCGTCCGGTCACCGTCGACAGCCCGTACGTGGGCGCCGACCTGCTGGTGCACGAGGACGGACGGCGCTTCGTGTGGCTGGTCAGCCAGTCCGCCGAGGAACTGACCGTACGCCCCGACGCGGTCGGCACCCTGCACGACGTGACGTCCGGCGAGCAGGTGACGGACGTACGGCTCGCCCCGTACGGGGTCGTCGTCCTGGAGCTGACATGACCGGCCCTCTCTACCGGGATCCGGACGCACCGGTCGGGGCCCGCGTACGGGACCTGCTGGGCCGCATGACCCTCCAGGAGAAGGTGGGCCAGGTCAACCAGCGGCTCTACGGCTGGGACGCCTACGAGCGGACGCCGTCCGGCGGGTACCGGCTGACCGACGCCTTCCGGACCGAGGTCGCCGCCCATGACGGCATGGGCGCCCTCTACGGGCTCCAGCGCGCCGATCCCTGGTCGGGGGTCGGGTTCGCGGACGGCATCACGGCGGCCGACGGCGCCCGTGTCTCGGACGACGTGCAGCGGCACGTCGTGGAGAACACCCGCCTGGGCGTCCCGGTGCTGTTCGTGGAGGAGGTACCGCACGGTCACCAGGCCCTCGACGGCACCCTCCTGCCGGTGAACCTCGGCGTGGGCGCCACCTGGGACCCCGACCTGTACGAGGCCGCCGCCGAGGCGGTGGGCGCCGAACTGCGCTCCCGCGGGGGCCATGTGGGACTCGTGTCGGCCCTCGACCTGGTGCGCGACCCGCGCTGGGGCCGCGCCGAGGAGTGCTTCGGCGAGGACCCGTACCTGGCGGCCCGGTTCACGGAGGCGCTGGTACGCGGTATGCGCAGGGCGGACACCGCGGTCGTCCTCAAGCATTTCGCCGGGCAGGGCGCCACGGTCGGCGGGCGCAACAGCGCGGCCACCGAACTCGGGCCCAGGGAACTCCACGAGATCCACCTCGCGGCGGCGCGCGCGGGCGTCCGGGCGGGCGCGGCCGGGGTGATGGCCGCGTACAACGAACTCGACGGGCTGCCCTGTGTCGCCAACGAGCCCCTGCTGACCGGGCTGCTGCGCGAGCGGTGGGGCTACGACGGGATCGTCATGGCGGACGGCGGTGCCGTCGACCGGCTGGTGCGTCTCACGGGCGACCCGGTGGCCGCGGGAGCCATGGCTCTCTCAGCGGGCTGCGACCTCAGCCTGTGGGACGCCTGCTTCCCGCACCTGGCCGAGGCCGTCACCCGTGGACTCGTTCCCGAGGGCGCGCTCGACAGCGCCGTCGCCCGGGTCCTCACGCTCAAGTTCCGGCTCGGCCTCTTCGAGCAGCCTTACACGTCCGGGCGGCCCGCTCATGAAACACTGCTGCCCGTAAGGGAGTTGAGTGAGCGGATCGCCAGAGCCTCCGTCGTCCTGCTCGAACACGACGGAGACACCCTGCCGTTGCCGGCGGCGGCCCGGCGGATCGCCGTCCTCGGGCCCGACGCCGACTCCGTACCGCACCAGATCGGGGACTACACCGCGCCCCAGCGGCCCGGGACCGGCATCACCGTGCTGCAGGGCATCCGCGAAGCCGCCCCCGACGGCGCGGAGGTCACCCATGCCGCCGGGTGCGCACTGACCGGCGCCGACCTGTCCGCGCTCCCCGAGGCGGTCGCCCTGGCCGCCGCGGCCGATGTGGCCGTGCTGGTGCTGGGCGGTTCCAGCGCCCGCGACGGTGAGACGGCCTTCGACGACAACGGGGCCGCACGGGTCGGTTCGGCCACACCGAGCGGGATGACCTGCGGCGAGGGCGTCGATCTGGCCGACCTCTCGCTGCCCGTCGCACAGGTGCAGCTGATCGACGCCGTGGCCGCCACGGGCACACCGGTCGTCGTGGTCCTGATCCAGGGCCGCCCGCACGCCTTGCCGGACCTCTCCTCAACCGCGGGCGCCGTACTCAGCGCGTGGTATCCGGGACCCTGGGGCGGACGCGCGGTCGCCGACGTCCTCTTCGGCCGGGCGGAGCCGGAAGGGCGGCTCCCCGTGTCGGTGCCACGCTCGGCGGCCCAGTTGCCCGTCTTCTACAACGGCAAGGACCACCGCTACCGCGGATACGTCGATCAACCGGCCTCCGCCCGGCACCCGTTCGGCCACGGGCTGTCGTACACGACGGTCTCCTACGGCGAGCCGAAGCTGTCACGTACGTCCGTGTCCCTGGACGCGCCCGCGCTGACCTGCGCGGTCACCGTCACGAACACAGGACGGCGGCCGGTGTGCGAGACCGTGCAGTTGTATGTGCGGCGGATCTCGGGCGGCTCCTCGTGGCCCAGGACGAGGGAACTGCGCGGCTTCGCCCGGGTACGGCTCGCCCCGGGCGAGAGCACGGAAGCCGTGTTCGACGTCGACGCGGACACCCTCGGTTCGGTGCAGCGCGACCTCACCGTGGGTGTCGAGCCGGGCGAACTCCTGCTGGAGACCGGCCCGTCCGACCCGCTCACCGAGTACCACCTCGGTGTCGCCCAGTGGCACGCGGGCGACCTCGCCCAGGCCGTCCGCAGCTGGGAACGGG
>NZ_JBHWZP010000153.1:0-22311 GCF_042728395.1 Streptomyces sp. NPDC060205 | reverse complement strand
GGGGCGCGGGGAACGGCGCGACAAGCCCCCACCGAACCGGCACACACCCCCAACCCGCGGCCCCACCCCCGCAAGGGGCGCGGGGAACGGCGCGACAAACCCCCACGCACCCGCGCTCAAACAGCCGGCGACCTCAGTCGCCAAGACCCGCGAGGTCCCGCAGCCGCCGCCCCTGAGCCCCCCGCTCAGCGACCCGCTGCTCCTCGTACGTACGCCCCGACGCCCCCTGAAGCAGCACCTTGGTCTCGACAAGGGCGTCCCGCGGCGCAGCCAGCAGCGCCGCGGCCAGCTCGCTCACCGTGTCGTCGAGCTGATCGACGGGCACGGCGATGTTCGCGAGTCCGGACCGCTGCGCCTCCTCCGCCTGCACGAACCGCCCCGTCGCGCAGATCTCCAGCGCACGGGCGTAGCCGACGAGCCCCACCAGCGGATGCGTACCCGTGAGGTCGGGGACGAGGCCGAGGCTGGTCTCGCGCATGGCGAACTGCACGTCGTCGGCGACGACGCGCAGGTCACAGGCGAGCGCGAGCTGGAAGCCCGCGCCGATGGCGTGTCCCTGCACGGCGGCGATGGACACGATGTCGCTCCGCCGCCACCAGGTGAACCCGTCCTGGTACCCGGCGATGGCCGCGTCGAGTTCGGCGTCGGAACCGCGTGCGAGATCGATGAAGGACGGCTCGCCGTCGAAGCCCTCGGGCGTGAACGCCTGCCGGTCGAGCCCCGCGGAGAAGGACTTGCCTTCGGCGCGCAGCACGACGACCCGGACGGTGCCCGGCAGCAGCCGGCCGGCCTCGGCCAGCGCCCGCCACAGAGCGGGGCTCTGCGCGTTGCGCTTGGCCGGGTTGGTCAGCGTCACCGTGGCGATCGCGTCGTCGACGGTGAGCCGTACGCCGTCCTTGTCGAGCAGCGAGTCGAGCGAAGCCATGAGGGCGCCTCCGATGGGTGCGGTCAGCGGGGGTGCCGTACGGGCACACCCTTAAGTGACTGCACAGTAACCACCCGGGCGGTCAAGGGACCGACCGGGTGGCCACCATCGGAGAACGAGGAGCCGTCCGGCGTCAGGCCGACGCGGACTTCTTGCCCCGCGTCGCTCCGCCACGCCCACGGAGCGTGACGCCCGACTCACTCAGCATCCGGTGCACGAAGCCATACGAGCGGCCGGTCTCCTCGGCCAGTGCCCGAATGCTCGCACCGGAGTCGTACTTCTTCTTCAGGTCTGCCGCGAGCTTGTCGCGCGCGGCGCCGGTTACCCGGCTGCCCTTCTTCAGAGTCTCGGCCACCCGTGCCTCCTCAGCGGAAGTGCGCTCTGGACTTCTCATGATCACCCCTCATGAGCGTCCTGGCCACCCATTCGGCAAGGTCGATGGGACGAGCTTGCGGTGTGGAAGCCCGTCACCATGAGCGGAATTCCGCATTCCATCGGCTTCCCGTCCGGGCCGCCGAATGAATTCACGGAAGAAGGTCCAGGTCAGCGGCGCGCGACGGCCGGGCCTTCGGTGACGAAGGGCCCGGCCGGGAAATGCGTGTAGGACACACCTCGGTACGAGGAGATCTCACTCAGATGATGGATCACGGCTCGGCCGAATGATCCATACGAAGTGGATCAGCGAGTTGATCAGTTAAACGATCAAATACCTCGTGCCGCTCAGGCGAGGGCGACCAGGTCCGCGTAGTCGGCACCCCACAGGTCCTCGACGCCGTCGGGCAGCAGGATGATCCGTTCCGGCTGGAGCGCCTGGACGGCCCCCTCGTCGTGGGTGACGAGGACGACGGCGCCCTTGTACGTGCGCAGCGCGCCGAGGATCTCCTCGCGGCTCGCGGGGTCGAGGTTGTTCGTCGGCTCGTCGAGGAGCAGGACGTTCGCGGACGACACCACGAGGGTGGCGAGCGCCAGACGGGTCTTCTCTCCGCCGGAGAGGACGGAGGCGGGCTTGTCGACGTCGTCCCCGGAGAACAGGAACGAGCCGAGCGTCTTGCGGACCTGGACGAGGTCGAGGTCGGGGGCCGCGGAGCGCATGTTCTCCAGGACCGTGCGCTGCGGGTCGAGGGTCTCGTGCTCCTGCGCGTAGTAGCCGAGCTTGAGGCCGTGGCCCTCGATGACCTCGCCGGTGTCGGGCTTCTCCGCGCCGCCGAGGAGGCGCAGCAGGGTCGTCTTGCCGGCGCCGTTCAGGCCGAGGATGACGACGCGGGAGCCCTTGTCGATGGCGAGGTTGACGTCGGTGAAGATCTCCAGGGAGCCGTACGACTTGGACAGGCCCTCCGCCATCAGCGGGGTCTTGCCGCAGGGCGAGGGGTCGGGGAAGCGCAGCTTGGCGACCTTGTCGGACTTCCGCTCCGCCTCCAGGCCCGCGAGGAGCTTGTCGGCCCGCTTGGCCATGTTCTGCGCGGCGACGGTCTTGGTGGCCTTGGCGCGCATCTTGTCGGCCTGCGAGTGCAGGGCGGTGGCCTTCTTCTCGGCGTTCTGCCGCTCGCGCTTGCGGCGCTTCTCGTCGGCCTCGCGCTGCTGCTGGTAGAGCTTCCAGCCCATGTTGTAGACGTCGATCTGGGCGCGGTTGGCGTCGAGGTAGAACACCTTGTTGACGACCGTCTCGACGAGGTCGACGTCGTGGGAGATCACGATGAAGCCGCCGCGGTACGTCTTGAGGTAGTCGCGCAGCCAGACGATGGAGTCGGCGTCGAGGTGGTTCGTGGGCTCGTCGAGGAGCAGGGTGTCCGCGTCCGAGAAGAGGATGCGGGCCAGCTCGATACGGCGGCGCTGACCGCCGGAGAGCGTATGGAGGGGCTGGCCGAGCACCCGGTCGGGGAGGTTGAGCGCGGCGGCGATGGTGGCGGCCTCGGCCTCGGCGGCGTACCCGCCCTTGGTGAGGAACTCCGTCTCCTGGCGCTCGTACTGCCGCATGGCCTTCTCGCGGGTGGCGCCCGAGCCGTTCGCGATGCGCTGTTCGTTCTCGCGCATCTTGCGGATCAGGGTGTCCAGGCCGCGCGCGGACAGGACGCGGTCGCCGGCCAGCATGTCGAGGTCGCCGGTGCGCGGGTCCTGCGGGAGGTAGCCGACCTCTCCGGAGCGGGCGACGGTGCCCGCGGCGGGGGTGCCCTCACCTGCGAGGACCTTGGTGAGCGTGGTCTTGCCCGCGCCGTTGCGGCCGACCAGGCCGATGCGGTCGCCCTTGGTGATGCGGAAGGTGGCGGACTCGATGAGCATGCGGGCGCCGGCACGCAGTTCGATACCGGAAGCGGAAATCACGGACAGACTCCTGGGCAGGGTGGTTGACGGGGCGGGCGGCTGAGGGCGTTCACGCCGTCTAATGCACGAGGAGAATGGCCATGGGCCA
Source organism: Streptomyces sp. NPDC060205 (assembly GCF_042728395.1). NCBI lineage: Bacteria > Bacillati > Actinomycetota > Actinomycetes > Kitasatosporales > Streptomycetaceae > Streptomyces > Streptomyces sp. NPDC060205. The sequence goes on along the minus strand of NZ_JBHWZP010000153.1, from coordinate 18,979 downwards.
AGTCTAACGGGGCGATGCAACCACTTTTTCTGTGTGCGGGTGTTCGGGGGTGTGACGCTCATTGCCCCGTGGCGGGCCGTGCCGCGCCCTCTTTCGTCCCCCGTTCGGTCCGCCGCCCGGCGCCGCGCCGCGGGGAGCGGGCGAGGATGGCGCCGGGGGGAACGACATCCGCGGAGGGTGGAGCGCCCATGCAGTTCGACGACGACGCCGGCCTGGACACCTCCGAGGTGCAGGACGTGCGCGGCAGCCGGATCCCCGGCGGCAGGGCCACCGTGGGCGGTGGCGTCGCCGGTCTGATCGCCCTCCTGCTGGGCCTGTTCCTCGGTGTCGGGCCGGACCAGCTGGGCCTGTCCTCCGGGGACGAGGAACCCGACGCGAGCGCCTCGTCCCTCGCCCAGGTCCAGCAGACCTGCCGTACCGGACGGGACGCGAACACCAAGGACGACTGCCGCATCGTGGCGGTGGTCAACAGCGTCCAGGACTTCTGGGCCCATGAGTTCGAGCGCCGCGGCGGTACGTACACGCGGTCGCCGACCGTCTTCTTCAGCGACCGGGTCGGTACGGCCTGCGGGACGGCGACCTCGGCGGTCGGGCCCTTCTACTGCCCGGGTGACCGCAAGGTCTATCTGGACCTGGGCTTCTTCGAGGAGCTGCGGACCAAGTTCGGCTCCAGCGGCGGGCCCTTCGCGCAGGCGTACGTGGTGGCGCACGAGTACGGGCACCACGTGCAGGACCTGATGGGCACCCTGGGCCGTTCCCAGGACGGGCGTACCGGCGCGAACAGCAACGCGGTACGGGTCGAGCTGCAGGCCGACTGCTACGCGGGTGTGTGGGCGCACCACGCGACGACCACGAAGGACGAGTCGACGGGCCGGCCGCTGATCACCAGCCTCACGCAGGCCGACATCAGCGACGGAATGGACGCGGCGGCGGCCGTGGGCGACGACCGGATCCAGGAACGGTTCCAGGGTCGGGTGACACCGGAGTCCTGGACGCACGGGTCGGCCGCGCAGCGGCAGCAGTGGTTCCAGCAGGGCTACCGCACCGGTGACATGGGCCGCTGCGACACCTTCCGCTGAGTACTCGGGGGGCGTTCCCGGCCACGCGTCTGGCGTTCGCGGGGCGTTCGCCGGTCGTTCGCGGGGCGTTGTCAGTGCCGGGTGCCAGACTGTGGGGCAGGTCACATTCAGGTGCTGTCCCAGCGGTGGGGCAGGACAGCGGGGACCGGAAGGAGTGATCGGCATGGCCGGTACGGACAGCGGGCGCCCGAGCATCTGCCCGACGCTGCTGTACGCGGACGCGAAATCCGCGATCAGGCAGCTCTCGGAGGCCTTCGGCTTCACCGAGGCGTCGGTGTACGAGGACGAGGAGGGCAAGGTGGTGCACGCCGAGCTGGTGCAGGGCAACGGCGCGGTGATGCTGGGTTCCAAGGGCACCGGCAGCCGCTTCGACGAGGCCATGAAGAGCGCGGGCCCCACCGGGGTGTACGTCGTCGTGGACGACGTGGACGCACACCACCAGCGGGCCGTGGACCACGGGGCGGAGATCCTGATGCCCCCGACGGACCAGGACTACGGCTCACGGGACTACATGGCCCGGGACGTCGAGGGCAACATCTGGAGCTTCGGCACGTACGCCCCGGAGACGAGGGTCTGAGCCGGCCCCCAGCCCCCGGCGCCCTAGTGGGGACGCGGGAACTGCGCGCCCGGCCCCCACGCACCCGCAGACAACGAACCGGCCTCCGGCGGGGCGCCTAGTGCTCCCCGGTGTGCACTTGGAAGGCCGCACGGCGCACGGCCTTCGCCAGCGCGGGGTCGGGGTGCGCGGCCGCGAGCGCGACCAGCACCTGCACGGTGCGGGGATGCCCGACGGCGCGCACCTCGGCGAGGAGCGCCGGCACCGTCGGCTGCACCGCGGACTCCAGGTGCCGTACGAGGAGCGGGGCCTCGCCGTGGTCGGCGACGGCCGCGGCGGTGTCCACCCACAGCCAGGTGGCCTCCTCGCGGGTGAGCACCAGGTGGGCGTCCTCGGGGTCGTGTCCGTCGTGCTCGGCGAGCCACAGCAGGGCGTACGGGCGCAGGGGGGTCTCGTCGGCCACCGCGCGGACGTCCGGCTCGGCGGGGGCGCCGACCACGCGCAGGGCTTCGAAGGCCAGCCCGCGCGACAGGGCGTCCTCACCGCGGGCGGCGGCGAGGAGCTCGGTGACGGCGCTGCCGACGGGGCGGGCGGCGAGCCAGGCGCGGTACTCGGCACGGGCCGCGTTGGGTCTGAGCTGGGCGCAGCCGCGGAGCATGTCCTCGGCGCCCTGCTCGATGTTCCCGGCGGGGCTCTGCGCGGCCACGCAGATCTGCTCCAGCTTGACCCACACCGCCCAGCTGCCGAGCGGGGTGAGCGTGGCCTGGCCGTCGGCGCAGGTGAGGGCGCCGACGGCGGCCAGGGCGTGCAGCGCCCAGTCGAGCAGGGGGGCGAGCGGGGTGTCCTCGGCCGGGCTCTCCGAGCTGTCGACGGGCTCGGGCTGCGGGCCGTACGGGATCTCGCAGCGCTCGGTGCGTAGTTCCGTGACGCGCTGCTCCAGCAGGTCGAGGAGTTGCGGGACGGGGACGGGGCCGGCGGACAGCTGGAGGAAGGAGAGGACCTGCGGCATCGCGGAGACGACCTCGGCGACGGTGGAGGGCTCGTGTTCGTCGGGGCCGGGGTGGGCGATCGACCAGGCGTCGAAGAAGGCGACCCAGCCGCGCAGTACGGCGCTGTCGTCGCGGTTCCAGGCGCGCAGGCGCCAGCCGGGGCGCGCGGTGTCACCGTGCACCTCGATCAGGCCGGCGAGCCGTGCGATGTCCCAGTCGGCCCGTACTTGATCCGGGGTCAGGGACAGACTGGTGGCGGCTTGTTGCGCGATCGCGTCGGAGAGTGTGCCTTTTCCTCCGGAGTCGCCGTTCGCCGCCGCATCGCTGTCGGAGGCCGTGCCGTCCCGGTCCCGGCGGGGACCGGGAGCGGGGCCCAGGGTGGCGTCGGCCCAGTGGGCGACCCGGGCCGCGCCGGCGAGCACGGCGCGCGCCATGCGGGCGAGTTCCGCCGGTGCCGGTGTGCCCTCCGGTGGGCGGGGGGCAGGTCGGCGGGCGGGCCTCTGGGTCATCGCTCGGGGGGCGGCGGCCAGGGTTCGCGGGCGGACGAGTCGGAGCCTGGAGTCGCGCGGGATACGGGACGTCACGGGGGCAGTCTTCCGGTTGACGGTCCGAAAACCCAAACGGAATGCCACAGGAGGCCACACAGGCGGGCCGCGCACCGGTCCCGGCAGGGGATGTGAGTGGATTTCGGCCACTGGTAGACGGTTAAACGGAAGCTTCGCGACCCCGGGCCGGAGGGTGGCTACATCAGTGGGGTGAGGAAGCGGCGGAGGGCCTCTTCGTAACCGGCCGGGTCGGCGTTCCACATGGCGCCGTGCGGGGCGTCGTGGACCGTGTGCAGGGTGACGAGGTCGGGGCGGCGGTCCGCGAGGCGGCGCGAGAGTCCCCAGGGGGCGACGGTGTCGTCGGGGCCGTGCAGGACGAGCGTGGGCACCGTGAGCCGTACCGGGCCGGCGGAGCCCTCGACACGGGCGCTGCCCAGGCCCGTGCGGCCCTGGGCGGCGCGGACGGCCAGCGGCAGCAGGGCGCCGGGGGTGCGGCGGGCGGTGGCGAGGGCGCGCAGGGTGGCCTCCCAGTCGAGGACCGGGGAGTCCAGGACGAGCCCGGAGATCCGCTCGCGCAGCGCGGAGTGCTCGGCGGCGCGCAGCGCCATGGTGGCGCCGGTCGACCAGCCGTGCAGGACGACCCGTTCGGCGCCGTAGCGCACGGCGAAGCGGATGGCGGCGTCCAGGTCGCGCCACTCGGTCTCGCCGAGATGGTTCAGGCCGTCCGGGGGCCGCGGTGCGCCGGCGTCCCCGCGGTAGGCGAGGCCGAGGACGGGGAACTGCTGGTGGTGCAGGAACTCCAGGACGTTCATGGGGTGTTCGCGGGTGGTGCCGAGGCCGTGCACGGTGATCACCCAGGTGTCCCGGGCGGCGGGCACGAACCAGGCGGGCAGGGTGCCCAGCTCGCCGGGGACGTCCACGTCGGTGAAGGGCAGGCCGAGGGCGGTGCCCGGGTCGCCGACGTGCACGCCGGGGGTGAACCGCACCTTGTCGCCGGGTTCCAGCGTGCCGTGGGTGACGCGCTCCAGACGGCGTACCACCGTGTCGGCGGTGTGCGCTGCCCCGGCCAGGAGCGGGCCGACGACGGCGTGGCTGTCGTGGCCGGTCAGGCCGTACACGCCCGGGCGCCGGGAGGCGAGGGCACGGGTCAGGGCGATCTGGCCCGCGGCCGTGGCGTGCACGGTCAGTCGGGGCTCGGTGGGCAGCGGCCGGCCCGGCGTCGCCTTGAGCGCGGCGTCGCTGGCGAAGCGGCCGGCGGCGATTCCGGCCGCGCCGGCCACGGCCACGGTGAGGGCGGTGGTCAGGGCTGCCGTCGTCGGCTTCACGGTACGCACGGGTCCAGTCTCCTGATCGAGCCCGCTGTCGGCCAGTGGACGGGCGGCACGGGTGAGTCCCGTACCGGCGGGGAAGAGCGTGTCAGGGCTGGCCGTACCCCTTGAGCCGCTCGCCCGCGGACGCCACCTGTTCCTCGGTCAGCAGGGTGGGCGTGCGGCCGGGGACGGACGACGCCGTGAGCCACACGCGGCACATCCATTCGAGCTGGGCGGTGCGGTCGTAGGCCTGGTCGAGGGTGGCGCCGTAGGCGAGGGTGCCGTGGTTCTGCAGGAGGCAGGCCGTGCGGTCCCGCAGGGCCCTGAGCATGTTCTCAGCCAACTTCTCCGTGCCGTAGGTGGCGTAGCGCGCGACCCGGACGGGCCCGCCGAGGGCGGCGGACATGTAGTGGACGAGGGGCAGCTCGGTGACGAGCGTCGAGACGGCCGTGGCGTGCACGGCGTGGGTGTGCACGACGGCGCGCGCGTCCGTGGAGCGGTAGACGGCCAGATGCATGGGCAGTTCGCTGGTCGGAACGAGTGAACCGAGCACGCGCCGCCCGTCCAGGGACACCCCGCAGACGTGCTCGGGCGTCAGCCGGTCGTACGGCACCCCGGTCGGCGTGACCAGGACGGTGTCGCCCACGCGCACGGAGACGTTGCCCGAGGTGCCGACGACCAGGCCGTCGGACACCGTTCGGCGGGCCGTGGCCACGAGGTCGCGCCAGGCGCGCTCCAGCGCCTTTCCGGGCCGGCGCGCGGCCGTCTCCCCGGTGTCCCGTCCGTCTCCTGCGTCCCGCCGCTGCTCAGCCATGCCGTGATCCTGCCAGCCGCCCGGCCCCGCCCGGTCCCGCCCGGTCCCTGCTCCGTTCGGGCGAGGGCACTGTAGGCCGGAACCCGAACGTCCGAAAGGTAATAACAGGTATTAATCGACCGCCGGAGCAAATGACCGGCTCGCGACGAACCGCGAGGGATCTTCCAGTAATCTCTGGAAGATTTTTCACGATTGTCGCCATTCCGGGGGGAAACATGGCCAGTGATCGCACATCGTCCCGTCAGCGCGCCCGTCTCGTCGCCGCCTCCGTGGCGACGCTGGCGCTCGGGGGCACCGCACTCGTCGAGGTGCCGGCCACGGCCGCCGGCAAGCCCAAGGGGCACGACGTCTCCTCGCACCAGAAGAACGTGAACTGGTCGAGCGCGAAGAGCAAAGGCGCGAAATTCGTCTACGTGAAGGCCACCGAGTCGCACACGTACCGCAACCCGTACTTCGCCCAGCAGTACGACGGCGCGCGCGACGCCGGCATCATCCGCGGCGCGTACCACTTCGCGCTGCCGCAGAAGTCGTCGGGCACCAAGCAGGCCGCGTACTTCCTGCGCAACGGCGGCGGCTGGCGGGCGGACGGCTGGACGCTGCCGCCCGCGCTCGACATCGAGTACAACCCGTACGACAAGAAGAAGAAGTGCTACGGGCTGAGCAAGAGCGGGATGGTCGGCTGGATCAGGGCCTTCAGCAACGAGGTGAAGCGGCAGACCGGCCGCCGGCCCGTCATCTACACCAACTACACCTGGTGGAAGACGTGCACGGGCAACAGCGCCGCGTTCGCCTCGAACCATCCGCTGTGGCTGGCCCGCTACAGCGCGAGCGCGGGGTCGCTGCCCGCGGGCTGGAACTTCTGGACGTTCTGGCAGTACGACAACAAGGGCGGCCTCCCGGGTGACCAGAATCTCTTCAACGGTTCGCTCTCCCAGCTGAAGACCTTCGCCAGGGGGTGAGCCGGGTAGCGGACCCCTGGATTCCGCCTCTGTTCGAGGACTTTCCAGAACTTTCGAGAGCTGTCGCCGCCACTTCGACACAAGCGGAGGGGCGGCACCTCGATTGGGTCACCCCATCGTCCGACTCAGTTCATCTTCCGTTCACCCAGGTTGCTTACGGTCCCCGTGCCACTGTCGTCCAACAGAAGCCTGGGTAAATGGAACACATCACGCTCCTCCTCGGAATCGTGATCGTTACCGCTCTCGTGTTCGATTTCACGAACGGTTTCCACGACACTGCCAACGCGATGGCGACGACCATCTCGACCGGCGCTCTCAAGCCCAAGACGGCGGTGGCCATGTCCGCCGTGCTGAATCTCGTCGGTGCGTTCCTCTCCGTGGAGGTCGCCAAGACGATCTCCGGAGGCCTCATCAACGAAGAGGGCATCCGCACCGAAGTGATCTTCGCGGCGCTCGTCGGCGCCATCCTCTGGAATCTGCTGACCTGGCTCCTGGGTCTGCCCTCCAGTTCGTCCCACGCGCTCTTCGGCGGCCTGATCGGCGCCGCGGTGATGTCGGCGGGCTGGTCCTCGGTGAACGGCTCGACCGTGATCACCAAGGTCCTCCTCCCCGCGGTGGCCGCCCCCGTGGTGGCCGGACTCGCCGCGATGCTCGCCACCCGGCTGACGTACCGGATCAGCAGGCAGGCCGGTGAGAAGGCGACCTCCAAGGGCTACCGCGCGGGTCAGATCACCTCGGCGGGCCTGGTCTCCCTGGCCCACGGCACGAACGACGCGCAGAAGACCATGGGCATCATCACCCTGGCCCTGGTCACCGGCGGAGTGATCGCGCCCGGCTCGAACCCTCCCCTGTGGGTCATCGTCTCGGCCGGTATCGCCATCGCGCTCGGCACCTACCTGGGCGGCTGGCGCATCATCCGCACCATGGGCAAGGGCCTCACCGACCTCGCGCCGCCGCAGGGCTTCGCCGCCCAGACCAGCGCCGCGACGGTCATCCTGGCCTCCTCGCACCTCGGCTTCTCCCTCTCGACCACGCAGTCCTGCTCCGGCGCCGTGATGGGTTCGGGCCTGGGCCGCAAGGGCGGTGTCGTCCGCTGGTCGACCGCGACCCGCATGTTCGTCGCCTGGGGCCTCACGCTCCCCGCCGCCGGACTGGTCGGCGCGGGCGCCGAGTTCCTGACCAAGCAGGGCACCTGGGGCATCATCCTCACCGGCGCGCTGCTGATCGCAGGCTCCGCGGTCATCTGGACGCTCTCCCGCCGCCAGCCCGTCACCGTCGACAACGTGAACGACGACCACGAGCCCGCGGGCGTCGTGACCACCGCGATCGCCGCCGTCACCCCGCCGCCCGCCGGTCCGGTCGCCGCGGCCGACGACCTCAAGACCACCATCCCGGGCCCGGACGTCGAGCCCGCCCGCCCGGCCACGGTGTAAGGAACGAACCGCATGAAGATCGACTGGGCAGCCCTCGGCTCCGTGTTCGGAGTCAGCCTCATCGCCACCGTCGCCCTCGTGGGCCTCTTCACCCTCGGCATCGTCGGCCTCACCAAGCGCGAGACGGCCGCGGCGCAGGGGGGCTCCGCGACCCTCGCGGTCACCGGCGCGTACGCGTGCTTCGCCGCGTGTGCGGCGGCCGTGGCGTACGGGATCTATCTGATCGTCGCCTGACCGCCCACGGCCGCCGGGCGATACGCCCGGAGTGCCACCGTCCGCCTCCGCCCTGTCGGGGCCGCGTCAGCCGCGGTTTTGGCAGGGCGGTCGCATGTCCGCGCCCGGGGGACGTCGAACGAGTCCCGGCCTGCGCAGCACGGCGGCGAGGGCCCCGGCCGCGGGCAGCACGGCCGCGTACCGCTTCCCGGTCACCAGGTCCCCGATCAGGAACCCGCTGCCCCCTCAGGATCTGTCATCGCATGTCACGCACAGTGATCGCAAGGGTGGGGTGGGAGCGCCTCCGGGGCGGGTGGTTCGGCGTCCGCGGCAGCCGGTCCGCGAGGAGGGCCCGTCGGCCGATGTGGGTCTCGGCACACTCTCCCGTCGCAGGTCAACAGCAAGTTGACGGGTGTTCTCGGACCGTGGTGGACTTCCGAGGCCATGTACGTCGGCAGAAGAGGAAGCCGGTGCGAATCCGGCGCGGTCCCGCCACTGTTACCGGGGAATCGATCTCCCCGGGAGCCAGGAACTCTCGCCGTCGGTCTCGTCGAACCAGGGCGTGGACACCCTGAGTGAGGACATATCGCCATGCGCGCCCACCTGTCGTGGACCAGTGTGCCCGGGCCCGGTACCGGGCTTCCGCCTCGTGCAACGGCGGGCTGAACCGATGCGAGCCGAGCGCGTCTTCGCGTACGGCGCCGCCGCCGGCCTCCTCGGTGACCTGCTGCTCGGCGATCCCCGCCGAGGGCATCCGGTCGCCGCGTTCGGCCGGGCCGCGGGAGCCGTCGAGCGGGCCCTGTGGCACGACCACCGAGGCTGGGGGGCGCTGCACACCGCCGTGTGCGCGGGCGGCGCCGTCGCCCTCGCCGTGCTCGCCGGGCGTTCCGTGCGGACCTCCCCCGTCGCCTCCGTCGCCCTGACCGCCGCCGCCACCTGGGCCGTCGTGGGCGGGACCTCCCTCGGCCGTGAGGCACGGGCCGTCGGCGGGGCGCTGGCCGCCGGGGACATCGAGGTGGCCCGGGAGCGGCTGCCGCATCTGTGCGGGCGCGACCCGCAGGCACTGGACGCCGACGGAATCGCCCGCGCGGTGGTCGAGTCGGTCGCCGAGAACACCTCCGACGCCGTCGTGGGCGCCCTGGTGTGGGGCGCGGTCGCGGGCGTGCCAGGTCTGGTCGGATTCCGGGCCGTCAACACGCTGGACGCCATGGTCGGCCACAAGTCGCCCCGTCACCGTCGGTACGGGTGGGCGTCCGCCCGGCTCGACGACGTGGCGGGGTGGCCCGGGGCCCGGCTGACCGCGGTCCTCGCCGCCGTCGCCGGGGGGAATCCACGCGGGGCCGTCACCGCCTGGCGCGCCGACGCCGCCAGGCATCCGAGCCCCAACGCCGGGCCGGTGGAGGCCTCGTTCGCGGGGGCGCTCGGGGTCCGGCTCGGCGGCACGCTCTCGTACGCGGGACGGGTCGAGCACCGGCCCGTGCTCAACGGGCCGGGTCGGGCCGTGGAGGTCGGGGACATCGAGCGGGCCGTCCGGCTCTCGCGCCGCGTGAGCCTGCTCGCGCTGGGCGCGAGTGTCGCCGGGCGGCTGCTGGCCACGTCGTTGGTGCCGAGGGCGAAGGGGCGTACGTCATGAGCGGGGGAACGGGCGGGAGGCCGGGCGGCCGGCCGGGGGGCGGGCTGCTCGTCGCCGGTACGACCTCCGACGCGGGCAAGAGCGTCGTGACCGCCGGGATCTGCCGGTGGCTGGTGCGGCAGGGTGTGAAGGTGGCGCCGTTCAAGGCGCAGAACATGTCGTTGAACTCGTTCGTCACCCGCGAGGGCGCCGAGATCGGGCGGGCGCAGGCCATGCAGGCGCAGGCGGCCCGGGTGGAGCCCTCCGTGCTCATGAACCCCGTCCTGCTCAAGCCGGGCAGCGACCGCAGTAGCCAGGTCGTCCTGATGGGCAAGCCGGTGGGCGAGCTGAGCGCGCGCGGCTATCACGGCGGACGCCAGGAGGCGCTGCTCGGGACCGTGCTGGACTGTCTGGCCGAGTTGCGGGGCACGTATGACGCGGTGATCTGTGAGGGGGCGGGCAGTCCCGCCGAGATCAATCTGCGGCGCACCGACATCGTGAACATGGGGATCGCGCGCAATGCGCGGCTGCCCGTGCTCGTGGTGGGGGACATCGACCGCGGCGGGGTGTTCGCCTCGTTCTTCGGGACGGTGGCGCTGCTGGCGCGCGAGGACCAGGAGCTGGTCGCCGGGTTCCTCGTCAACAAGTTCCGCGGGGACGTCTCGCTGCTGGAGCCCGGCGTCGACATGCTGCGCGGGCTCACCGGGCGGCACACCTACGGCATCCTGCCCTTCCGGCACGGGCTCGGCATCGACGAGGAGGACGGGCTCCGGGTGTCCCTGCGGGGGGCGGTGCGCGAGTCCGAGGTCTCCTCCCCCGTCGGCGAGGACATCCTGCGGGTCGCCGTCTGCGCGATCCCCCTGATGTCCAACTTCACGGACCTGGACGCCCTGGCCGCCGAACCGGGCGTCGTCGTGCGGTTCGTGGACCGCGCCGAGGAACTCGTCGACGCCGACCTGGTCGTCGTACCCGGCACCCGCGGCACGGTCCGGGCCCTGGAGTGGCTGCGGCGGCGCGGCCTCGCGGACGCCCTGGTGCGCAGGGCCGCCGAGGGGCGCCCGGTGCTGGGCATCTGCGGCGGCTTCCAGCTCCTCGGCGAACACATCGAGGACGAGGTCGAGTCGAGGGCCGGCGCCGTCGACGGCCTCGGACTCCTGCCCGTACGCGTCCGGTTCGCGCGCGAGAAGACCCTGACGCGGCCCGTCGGCGAGGCGCTCGGCGAACCCGTCCAGGGGTACGAGATCCATCACGGGGTCGCCCGGGTCACCGGCGGGGAGGCCTTCCTGGACGGCTGCCGGGTCGGCGAGGTCTGGGGGACGCACTGGCACGGCTCACTGGAGTCGGACGGCTTCCGGCGTGCCTTCCTGCGCGAGGTGGCCGCCGCGGCGGGCCGGCGCTTCGTACCGGCCCCGGACACCTCGTTCGAGGGGCTGCGCGAGGAACAGCTCGACCGGCTGGGCGATCTGATCGAGGAACACGCGGACACGGACGCGCTGTGGCGGCTCATCGAGTCCGGCGCACCGGCCGGACTGCCCTTCATTCCACCGGGAGCGCCCGTATGAGCGTGTGCGAAGGCCGCCTGGACCACGAAGTCCGTATGGGCTATTGGGAGGACGACAACCAGTGAGTACCCCGTTTCCGTTCACGGCCGTGGTCGGTCAGGACGACCTGCGCCTGGCACTGCTGCTGAACGCCGTCTCCCCCGCGGTGGGCGGTGTGCTCGTCCGCGGCGAGAAGGGCACCGCCAAGTCCACGGCCGTACGCGCCCTCTCGGCGCTCATGCCGCAGGTCGACGTCGTCCCCGGCTGCCGTTTCTCCTGCGCGCCACACGCCCCCGATCCGGCCTGCCCGGACGGCCCCCACGAGGTGGGCCCGGGTGTGCCGCGTCCCGCGCGGATGGTCGAACTGCCCGTCGGCGCCTCGGAGGACCGTCTCGTCGGCGCGCTCGACATCGAACGGGCCCTCGCGGAGGGCGTGAAGGCCTTCGAGCCCGGCCTGCTGGCCGACGCCCACCGCGGACTCCTGTACGTGGACGAGGTCAACCTCCTCCACGACCACCTGGTCGACCTGCTGCTCGACGCGGCGGCGATGGGTGCCTCGTACGTGGAGCGCGAGGGCGTCTCCGTACGGCATGCCGCGCGGTTCCTGCTCGTGGGGACCATGAACCCCGAAGAGGGCGAGCTGCGGCCGCAGTTGCTCGACCGGTTCGGGCTGACCGTCGAGGTCGCCGCCTCGCGCGAGCCGGACCAGCGGGTGAAGGTCGTACGGCGGCGGCTCGCGTACGACGACGACCCGGAGGGGTTCGCGGCGCGCTGGTCCGACGAGGAGTCCGCCGTACGGGCGCGGATCGTGGCCGCGCGGGAGCTGCTGCCGTCGGTGCGGCTCGGCGACGGCGCGCTGCGGCAGATCGCCGCGACCTGCGCCGCGTTCGAGGTGGACGGCATGCGGGCCGACATCGTGATGGCCAGGACCGCCACCGCGCTGGCCGCCTGGGCGGGGCGGACCGACGTGCTCGCCGAGGACGTACGGCAGGCCGCGCTCCTCGCGCTGCCGCACCGGCGCCGGCGCAACCCCTTCGACGCGCCCGGCCTCGACGAGGACAAACTCGACGAGACGCTGGAGGAGTTCGCGGGCGACGAGGACGGCCTGGGGGACTCCGATCCCGGCGACTCCGGCGACTCCGGTGATGAGGACCCAGATCCGGACGGTCCCGGTGGGGGTGGCGGGCGGCCTCCGCAGGACGGGCCCGACGACGGCGGTGGCGGTGACAGCCCCGACGGTTCCGGGGAGGTGCCCGCGCAGGGCGAGGCTCCCGCGAACGAGTCCGGGGGCGGCGGGGCGCCGTCCCCCGGTGCGGGCGAGCAGTCCCCCGTACGGGCCGCCGAGCCGTTCCGTACGAAGGTGCTGAGCGTGCCCGGCCTGGGCGAGGGGGCCGCCGGGCGGCGCTCGCGGGCGCGGACCGAGCACGGGCGCACCACCGGGGCGCGCCGGCCGCGCGGGGCGCTCACCAAGCTGCATCTGGCCGCGACCGTGCAGGCCGCGGCACCGCATCAGCGGGCGCGCGGACGGTCCGGGCCCGGTCTCGTCGTACGGCGGGACGATCTGCGGCAGGCCACCCGTGAGGGCCGCGAGGGCAACCTCGTGCTGTTCGTCGTGGACGCGTCCGGGTCGATGGCGGCCCGGCAGCGGATGAGCGCCGTGAAGGGAGCGGTGCTGTCCCTGCTCCTCGACGCCTACCAGCGGCGGGACAAGGTGGGGCTCGTGACCTTCCGCGGTTCCGCGGCCGAGGTGGCGCTGCCGCCCACGTCGTCGGTCGACGCGGCGGCGGTGCGGCTGGAGTCGCTGCCCACCGGCGGGCGTACGCCGCTGGCGGCCGGGCTGCTGCGCGCGCACGACGTGCTGCGGGTGGAGCGGTTGCGGGACCCGGCCCGGCGCGCGCTGGTCGTGCTGGTGACGGACGGGCGGGCGACCGGCGGGCCGGAACCGGTGGCGCTGGCCGGGCGGGCCGCCCGGCTGTTCGCCGCCGAGGGGATCGCGTCCGTCGTCGTCGACTGCGAGTCGGGGCTCGTACGGCTCGGACTCGCGGGGCAGCTCGCGGGCGACCTCGGCGGGACCGCCGTGACGCTCGACGAGCTGCGGGCCGACTCGATCGCCGGCCTGGTCAGGGACGTGCAGGGCAGCAGCCGAGGCAACAGCCAGGGCAACAGCAGGAGGGCCGCGTAATGCCTCAGGGACAGCCGAGTGTCGTACCGGACGACGGACTGACGACGCGTCAGCGACGGAACCGGGCGCTCGTCATGGTGCACACCGGGATGGGCAAGGGAAAGTCCACCGCCGCCTTCGGGCTCGCGCTGCGCGCCTGGAACCAGGGGTGGCCCATCGGGGTGTTCCAGTTCGTCAAGTCCGCGAAGTGGAAGGTCGGCGAGGAGAACGCGCTGCGCGTCCTCGGCGCCAGCGGTGAGGGCGGGTCCGTCGACTGGCACAAGATGGGCGAGGGCTGGTCGTGGGTGCAGCGCGACGCCCAGCAGGACAACGAGGAGAAGGCCCGCGAGGGCTGGGAGCAGGTCAAGCGCGACCTCGCGGCCGAGACGTACAAGCTGTACGTGCTCGACGAGTTCGCCTACCCGATGCACTGGGGCTGGGTCGACGTCGACGAGGTGGTGGAGGTGCTGCGGGGCCGGACCGGGACCCAGCACGTCGTCATCACCGGGCGCAACGCCCCCGAGAAGCTGGTCGGGTTCGCCGATCTGGTGACCGACATGTCCAAGGTGAAGCATCCGATGGACGCCGGTCAGAAGGGGCAGAGGGGCATCGAGTGGTGATGTCCTCCGCCACCGGGCCCGGGTCCGGCTCCGGGTACGGCTCCGGCTCCGGCTCCGGGTACGGCTCCGGATCCGTCCCGCGGCTGGTCGTCGCCGCGCCCGCCTCCGGGAGCGGCAAGACCACCGTGGCGACGGGGCTGATGGCCGCGTTCGCCTCGCGGGGGCTCGCCGTGTCCCCGCACAAGGTGGGGCCGGACTACATCGATCCCGGGTACCACTCGCTCGCCAGCGGGCGCGTGGGGCGCAACCTCGACTCCTACATGTGCGGGCCTGAGTTGATCGCGCCGCTGTTCGCCCATGGCGCGCGCGGCTGCGATCTCGCCGTGGTCGAAGGCGTGATGGGGCTGTTCGACGGGGCCTCCGGGGAAGGGGAGCTGGCCTCCACCGCCCATGTGGCGAAGCTGCTGCGGGCGCCCGTGGTGCTGGTCGTGGACGCGTCCTCGCAGTCCCGGTCGGTGGCCGCGCTCGTGCACGGGTTCGCCTCCTGGGACGCCGGGGTGCGGATCGGCGGGGTGATCCTCAACAAGGTCGCCTCCGACCGGCACGAGGCGTTGCTGCGCGAGGCGATGGACCAGTCCGGGGTGCCGGTGCTGGGTGCTCTGCGGCGGGCCGAGGAGGTGGGGACGCCGTCCCGGCACCTTGGGCTCGTGCCTGTCGCCGAGCGGCGGGCCGAGGCGGTTGCCGCTGTCGCGGCGATGGGGGCGCGGGTGCGGGACGGGTGTGATCTGGAGGCGTTGTTCGCGCTCGCGCGCAGTGCGGGCCCGTTGTCGGGGGTGGCCTGGGATGCGGGTGAGGTGCTGCGTTTCTCGCCCCCGCCGCCCCTTCCCGTTCCCGACCACTCAGGGGGGCTGCGCCCCCTCGCCCCCCATGTCGCGCTTCGCGCTCGTCCTCAAACGCCGGACGGGCTGGGAGGGAAGGCGCCGGACGGGCTGAAAGGTGCCCCGGTCGTCGCCGTTGCCGGGGGGTCTGCCTTCACGTTCTCCTATGCCGAGCAGGGCGAGTTGCTGGCTGCCGCCGGGGCCGAGGTCGTCACGTTCGATCCGTTGCGGGACGAGCAACTGCCGGACGGGACCCGCGGGCTGGTTCTCGGGGGCGGGTTTCCCGAGGTGTTCGGGCCGGAGCTGTCCGCCAACGAGCCGCTGCGCAAGGCCGTCGCCGCGCTCGCCGAGAGCGGGGCGCCGATCGCGGCCGAGTGTGCGGGGCTGCTCTATCTCTCCCGTGAGCTCGACGGGCTGCCGATGTGCGGGGTCATCGACGCCGAGGCCAGGATGGACGCGCGGCTGACGCTCGGGTACCGCGATGCCGTCGCGGTGTCCGACAGTTCGCTGGCCGAGGCGGGCACGCGGATGCGGGGGCACGAGTTCCACCGGACCGTCGTCGAGCCGGGGGCGGGATCCGCCGCCGCCTGGGGGATGCGTACTCCGGTACGGCGGTTGGAGGGCTTCGTGCAGCAGGGCGTGCACGCGAGCTATCTGCACACGCACTGGGCGTCCGCTCCCGGGGTCGCCCGGCGCTTCGTGGAGAGGTGTGCGGAGGGTGCCGGGGATGTTGGGAGTGCCAGAGGTTCCGGGGCATGAGATCGGCTCGGGGGGCGGTCCCTCGTGGCTCACTCCGCGATGCCGACGACCAGCCAGATGAAGGTCACCCCGGCGAGCGTGCACAGCAGGGTGGAGCGGGCCGGGTGGTCATGGTGGGCCTCGGGGAGGATCTCGGCGGCGGCGAGGTAGAGGAGCGCGCCGCCGAAGAAGCCGAGGTATCCCCCGAGCAGATGCCCCGGAATGGTGAACAGCATCGTGGAGGCCGCGCCGAGCACGGGGGCCGCGGCGTCCGCCACGAGCATCGCGACCGCCTTGCGCCGGGCGTTCCCGTACAGGGTCGTGATCGTGTACGTGTTGAAGCCGTCCGCGAAGTCATGGGCGATCACCGCGACCGCCACGGCCGCTCCCATGCCGCCGCCCACCTGGAAGGCCGCGCCGATCGCCACGCCGTCCATGGCGCTGTGGCCGACCATCGCGGCGGCGGCGGTCAGGCCCACCTGGGGCGTCCGCCCGTCGTGTTCGCCGCCCCCGTGCGAGGCCTGGCGCACGGCGAGGAGCCGTTCCACCATGTGGGCGCCGAGGAAACCGGCCACGAACAGCAGCAGCGCGGCCGGGACGCCGAAGATCTCCTCGCCCGCCGCTTCCAGCGCCTCCGGCAGCAGATCCAGGCCGACCACGCCCAGCATCAGGCCGCCGGCCAGGCCGAGTACGAGGTGGCGGCGGTCGGTGACGCGTTGCGCCGTCCAGCCGCCGGCCAGCGTCATGAGGAACGCGCCGAGCGCGACGAACACCGCCATACGCCCTTGCTATCCGATCAACCCGCCTTCACGCACGTTCGCCGCACTCCGGATGCCGACCGGCTTGCACGGCTTTTGGCAGGACCGCCGTCCCTCGTCGTCGGCGTGGGCGCGTCCAGGGGCGTACCGGTCGACGAAATACTCGGGCTGGTCGAGGACGCGCTGCGGGACGCCGGGCTGTCCCCGCGGTCGGTCGTCGAACTCGCCACCGTCGACACGAAGGCGGGCGAACCCGGGATTCTCGGTGCGGCCGAGCGGCTCGGGGTGCCCGTGGTGACGTACAGCGCCGCGGAACTGGCGCGCGTCGACGTGCCGAACCCCTCGGCCGCGCCGCTCGCCGCCGTCGGTACGCCCTCCGTCGCCGAGGCCGCGGCCCTCGCCCGGGGCGGGGAGCTCCTGGTGCCCAAGCGCACGTCCTCCGCGCGCCCGGCGAGAGCGACCTGCGCGGTCGTACGCCGGACCGGGGACGGGCGGTTCCCGGAGGTCGGGCCCCGGGCCGGTGTGGACGCCGGAGCCGGGACCGGGCGGCCGGGGTGCCCGAGATGAGTGGGGGCGGGACGGCGACCCGTGGG
Organism: Streptomyces sp. NPDC060205; assembly: GCF_042728395.1. Lineage (NCBI taxonomy): Bacteria > Bacillati > Actinomycetota > Actinomycetes > Kitasatosporales > Streptomycetaceae > Streptomyces > Streptomyces sp. NPDC060205. Next base: position 2,240 of record NZ_JBHWZP010000153.1, on the reverse strand, counting down.
GCCCGCGGTCGTAGGGTGGCGCAGCGCGGCCACCGTCGGCAGGAGGAGCCCCAGTGAGCCACCAGACCAGTCGGGCCCGTCAGGCGCCCCGGGCACGTCAGGCACCCGCCGTGCCCTGTCCTGCCCGCGGTCGGCGTCCGCCCTGTCGGCCCTCCCTGTCCCCCCACACCGTTCCGTATCCTCAGGAGACCTCGTGACCACCCCCTCTCCCCCTCCCGCTCCAGCCCTGCTCCTCGCCGGCCATGGCACCCGGGACGATTCCGGAGCCGAGGCGTTCCGCGACTTCGTACGGGAGCTGGGCCGGCGCAACCCCGGCCTGCCCGTGGCGGGCGGTTTCATCGGGCTCTCCCCGCCACCGCTCGCCGACGCGGTGGCGGAACTGGCCGCCCAGGGGGTGCGCCGGTTCGCCGCGGTCCCGCTGACGCTCGTGTCCGGCGGGCCCGCCGAGGGCGACCTCCCGGCCGCGCTCGCCCGAGAGCAGGCACGCCACCCCGGCACCTCGTACGCGTACGGGCGTCCGCTGGGCCCGCACCCCGCGCTGCTCGCCGTGCTGGAGCGGCGGCTCGACGACGCCCTGGGCGGGCCGGTGCGCACGCCCCAGGACCGGGCCGGGGTGACCGTGCTGCTCGTCGGCCGCGGCTCGACCGACCCGGAGGCCAACGCGGAGGTGCACAAGGCGGCGCGGCTGCTGTGGGAGGGGCGCGGTTACGCGGGTGTGGAGACGGCGTTCGTGTCGCTGGCCGCGCCGGACGTGCCGTCGGGCCTGGAACGCTGTGTGCGGCTCGGCGCGCGGCGGATCGTCGTGCTCCCCTACTTCCTGTTCAACGGCACGCTCCCGGAGCGGATCCGGCAGCAGAGCGAGGGGTGGGCGGCGGCGCGCCCGGAGGTCGAGGTGGTCGCCGCCGACGTCATCGGGCCGGAGCCCGAACTGCTCGACCTGGTGATGGAGCGCTACCGGGAGACGCGGCCCGGCGTCGAAGGCCACAGGCCCCACGACAGCGGCCTCCACCGCGGCCATGACCACGCCCACGCTTCCTCTCATGCGTACTGACAGCGACGGGCGGGACGGGAGAGACGGTTCCGCGTCCCGGGGCGCCGGTGGCCGGGGTCCGGGTCCGGGTCAGGGGAATGGCCATGATCTGCGGCATCACGGTGACGCCGAGGTACGCGACGACGGCTCGGCGCTCGTCGACCTCGCGGTGAACGTCCGCGCCGGCACTCCCCCCGACTGGCTGCGCGGCCGTATCGCCGAGTCGCTGGGCGGGCTCGCCGCCTACCCGGACGGGCGGGCCGCGCGGGCGGCGGTGGCCGCACGGCACGGGCTGCCCGTCGAACGAGTGCTGCTCACGGCCGGGGCCGCCGAGGCCTTCGTGCTGCTCGCCCGCACGCTGAAGGTCCGTCACCCTGTCGTCGTGCACCCGCAGTTCACGGAACCGGAGGCGGCGCTGCGGGACGCGGGGCACACGGTGGACCGGGTGCTCCTGCGCCCCGAGGAGGGGTTCCGGCTCGACCCGGCGGCCGTTCCCGAGGACGCGGATCTCGTCGTGATCGGCAACCCGACCAATCCCACGTCCGTGCTCCACCCGGCCGGGCTGATCGCTCAACTCGCCTGTCCCGGGCGGACGTTGGTGGTCGACGAGGCGTTCATGGACGCGGTGCCCGACGAACGGGAGGCGCTCGCGGAGCGGACGGACGTGCCGGGGCTCGTGGTGCTGCGCAGCCTCACGAAGACGTGGGGGCTGGCGGGACTGCGGATCGGGTACGTGCTCGCGGCGCCCGAGACGATCTGTGAACTCGAACGGGGGCAGCCGCTGTGGCCGGTGTCCACGCCCGCCCTGGCCGCGGCCGAGGCCTGTATGACGCCGGAGGCGCTGGCCGAGCAGGCGCGGGCGGCTCTGCGGGTGGCCACGGACCGGGCCCATCTGGTCGCCGGGCTGCAGGAGTTCGCGTCCGACGGGGTGCGGGTGGCGGAGCCGGCGGAGGGGCCGTTCGTCCTCGTGTCACTGCCGGGGGCGGGGGCTGTGCGGGAGCGGTTGCGGCGGCTGGGGTTCGCGGTGCGGCGAGGGGACACGTTTCCTGGCCTTGACGGCACGTGGCTACGACTGGCGGTCCGTGACCGCCCGACGGTCAATCGCTTCTTGCAGGCGCTGGACCAGGCGCTGAGCTTGACCGCCGGGTCCGGGGGCCCGGGCTGAGCGGCGTGGGGCCTGCGGGCCCCTGCGGGGCTTGGGCCGGTGGGC
>NZ_JBHWZP010000152.1:0-22436 GCF_042728395.1 Streptomyces sp. NPDC060205 | reverse complement strand
GGCAAGGACGGGCCGGGGTCTCGTGTTCCCGCCCCTCCACCAACCGAAGGAGAACCTCCCCGCCATGGGCAGACCCGCATTCCTCGTTCGAGCCGAGGACGAAAGTCCACACCACCGCAACACCCGCCGTACTGGCGCGGGTTGGCGGACGCGCGTCGGAACGTTCGCCGCCACCGCGGCCATGGTCTCGGCCGGCCTCGTGATCGGTGCCCAGCCCGCCGCGGCGGCACCGGCCCCGATCAGGCTGACCTCCGCGTCCTGTCCCGCCGAGATCGTGCAGGGCCAGACGAGCGGTTGCGTCACGGAGTTGCAGAACCTGCTCAACGCGCACGGCGCAGGTCTGGTCGTGGACGGCCAGTTCGGGGCGGGCACCCTCTACGCGGTCCGCGAGTACCAGGCCGCCACCGCCATCGCCGTGGACGGGCGGGTGGGCCCGGCGACCAAGAGCAAGCTGTACGCGACCGGCGGCTCGGCGCCCTCCCCCATCAATCTGAACTCCGCCTCCTGCCCCGCGAACATCGTCCAGGGCGCCCAGGGCGGCTGCGTCTCCGAGCTCCAGCGGCTGCTGCGCCACCAGGGCTACGCCGTCGACGTGGACGGCGACTTCGGGGCCGGGACGGCGAGCGCGGTCCGCGCCTTCCAGTCCTCGCGCGGTCTCACGGCAGACGGCCAGGTCGGCGCGAACACCAAGCGGGCGCTGTACGACACCGACGAGTCACCGTCGACGGGCCTGGACCTGCGGTCCTCGTCCTGCCCGGAGAACATCGTGGAGGGGCAGAGCGGCGGTTGCGTCGCCACGCTGCAGTCCCTGCTGAACGGCAAAGGGCAGAGCCTCGACGTCGACGCCAGCTTCGGCCCCCAGACCCTGGCGACCGTGAAGGCGTTCCAGTCCGCGAGCGGCCTCACCGCCGACGGCGCGGTGGGCCCGAACACCAAGGCCGCCCTGTACGCGAACATCGGCGGAGGCGGCGGCAACGGCGCGCCCGCGCCGGTCAACCTGAACTCCGCCTCCTGCCCGAACGAGATCGTTCAGGGGCAACGCAGCGGATGCGTCACCGAGTTGCAGAGCCTGCTCAACCACCACGGTGCCGATCTCGCCGTCGACGGTGACTTCGGCGCGCTCACCGACAGCGCCGTCAGGGACTTCCAGGCCGAGAAGGGGCTGTCGGTCGACGGCCACGCGGGGCCGAACACCAAGGCCGCGCTGTACGGCGCGGTCACCCCGCCGTCGTCGCCTCCGCCCGGCGGCGGTTACGCCAAGATCCTCGACGTGGCCGAGGCCGAGGCGGGCACGGTCGAGGGCAGCGCCCGCGCGAACAGCTACGGCGCGTCCGTGGGTCTGTCGCTCTCCACCAGCAACTACGCCTGGTGCGCGACCTTCGTGAGCTGGGTGGCCAAGCAGACCGGGGCCAGCTCCTACCGCAACTCCTATGTGTCCGGCTGGGTCAAGCAGGCGCGGGCCGGCAACTATCACCTGTCGGTGACGACCAGCCCGCAGCCGGGCGACATCGTGGCCTTCGACTGGGACGGCGGAAGCGACTTCACCGGCGGCAACGAGCACATCGGCATCGTGCGCACGATCTCCGGCTCGTCCTTCACCACCGTCGAGGGCAACACGGGCAATCCCAACGGCGACAACGACGGCGTCTACGTCAGGTCCCGCGCCACGAACAGCGGATACGACGTGGTCTTCATCCGGGTCCGCTAGCGGGCTCGTGCACGGTAGGCCGTGGCACGAGCTCGTCAGGCGGCTCGGCGGCTCACGACACGGCCGGGGCCCCGGTGTTCGCGGGCTTGCCCGCGCGGACGACGGCCGAGTACATGCCGTCGGCGACCGCGTGGGTCGCGGTGATCTCGATGTCCGTGAACCCGGCCGCCTCCAGCCCCCGGCGGTACTCGGCGAAGGACAGGGCCCCGGCGATGCAGCCGACGTAGTCCCCGCGCTCGGCCCGCCGGCCGGGGGTGAGGGTGTCGTCGGCGACGACGTCCGAGACGCCCATGCGGCCGCCGGGCCTGAGCACGCGGAAGGTCTCGGCGAAGACGGCGGACTTGTCGGTGGACAGGTTGATCACACAGTTGGAGATCACGACGTCCACCGTGCCCGCGGGCAGCGGGATCGCCTCGATGGTCCCCTTGAGGAACTCGACGTTCGTCGCGCCCGCCTTCTCGGCGTTGGCCAGGGCCAGCGCCAGCATCTCGTCCGTCATGTCCAGTCCGTACGCCTTGCCGGTCGGGCCCACCCGGCGGGCGGACAGCAGGACGTCGATGCCGCCGCCCGAGCCGAGGTCGAGTACGCGCTCGCCCTCGCGCAGTTCGGCGACGGCGGTCGGGTTGCCGCAGCCGAGCGAGGCCGCGACCGCCTCGGCGGGCAGGCTGTCGCGCTCGTCGGCCGCGTACAGGGCCGAGCCGAAGGTGTCGTCGACCTCGACCGGCTGGGGACCGCAACAGCCGGCGTCGCCCTCGGTGGCGCTCCCCGCCGTCGTGACCTGGAGGGCCGCCGCGGCGTACCGCTGACGGACGATTTCGCGCAGGTCGGTGGACTGCTCACTCATGTCTCGCTCCTCGGTGAGGGACCGCAACGCGGCCCGGGTCGGCCTGGATCAGGCTGTATTGATGTTCATTGATACAAGCTTGCGCCTTGGATCGAAAGACGTCAACATAGAAGCATGTCGAAACAAGAGCTTGAGGTGATCGGCCAGGACAGCGCCTGCTGCCCCGGCCTGGGCGCCGCGCCACTGGACGAGGAGCAGGCGGCGGAGCTGGCGAAGTTCTTCAAGGCCCTGGGCGACCCGGTCCGCCTGCGCCTGCTGTCGATGATCGCCTCGCGCGGCGGGGGCAGCGAGCGCGGCGAGGTCTGCGTGTGCGAGCTGACCCCGGCCTTCGATCTCTCCCAGCCGACGATCTCCCACCACCTCAAGCTGTTGCGCCAGGCCGGTCTCATCGACTGCGAGCGTCGTGGGACGTGGGTCTACTACTGGGTGCTGCCCGGCGTACTGGACCGGCTCGCCGGGTTCCTCGCCGCCCCGCGGCCTGCCGGGGCCGGAGCGTGAAGGCCCCGCTCGGCCGCCGGGTCGCCGCGGAGGCGATCGGGACCGGGCTGCTGGTGACGGTGGTGGTCGGCTCCGGCATCCAGGCCACCGACCTGTCGCGCGACGTCGGCGTGCAACTGATCGCCAACTCCCTGGCCACGGTCTTCGGCCTGTACGTGCTCATCACCGTGTTCGGGCCGGTCTCCGGCGCGCACTTCAACCCGGCCGTCACCCTCACCGCCTGGTTCACCGGGCGCCGCACCCCGGAGGGGCTCACCGCACGGGAGGTCGCCGCGTACCTCCCCGCACAGCTCGCGGGGGCGATCGGCGGGGCGGTCCTGGCCGACGCCATGTTCGGCCGGCCACTGGCGAGGTTCTCGACCCACGACCGCTTCGCCGGACCTCTGTGGCTGGGCGAGGTCGTGGCCACGGCCGGGCTGATCCTGCTGGTCGTCGGCCTGGGCCGGACCGGCCGCGCCGCGCCGGCGCCGGCCGCGGTGGCCTCCTGGATCGGGGCCGCCTACTGGTTCACGTCCTCCACGGCGTTCGCGAACCCGGCGGTGACCGTCGGCCGGGCCTTCACCGACACCTTCGCCGGGATCGCGCCCGCGTCCGTCGCCCCGTTCGTCGCCGCACAACTGGCCGGCGCCGTGCTGGGGCTCGGCATCGTGACCGCCGTCCACGGCCCGCGGACCGCCCCGGCCCGCCACGACACCGCGATCCCGGGCGGCGAACCCCAGCCCGTCTCCTCCTGACCACACCCCCGAGAAAGCCCTCCATGGACACTTCCGCCTCACGCCCGTCGGTCCTGTTCGTCTGCGTCCACAACGCGGGCCGCTCCCAGATGGCCGCCGCCTTCCTCACCCACCTCGCGGGCGACCGCGTCGAGGTCCGCTCGGCCGGTTCCGCTCCCGCCGACACCGTCAACCCGACCGTGGTCGAGGCGATGGCGGAGATCGGGATCGACGTCTCCGCCGCAACTCCGAAGATCCTCACGGTGGAGGCCGTCCAGGCGTCCGACGTCGTGATCACCATGGGGTGCGGCGACGCCTGCCCCGTCTTCCCCGGCAAGCGCTACCTCGACTGGCAGCTCGACGACCCGGCCGGTCAGGGCGTCGAGGCCGTCCGCCCCATCCGCGACGCGATCGGGACGCGCGTGCGCGCCCTGATCGCCGAGGTGACACCCGACGAAGTGACACCCCGCTGAGAACCGGCCGTCACCGCCTTCCCTCCGCCGCCGCACGGCAGTCCTCAGCCGGTTCTGCGCCCCCATCGCGGCCCGACCCGTGCCCACTCCTCGCCCCAGCGCTCGGTCGCCCGGCGCTCGATCCGCCGCCGGACGAGGCGTCCGGCAGCGAGGACCACCAGAGCGCCGAGGACGGCGGCTGCCGCACCGGTCAGCATCGCGCGCGCCCGCGCCTCCGCCGGGCCCATCGGCTCGGGCACCAGGCGGCCGTGCCCGTCCGTCCACACCGGCACCGTGGTACCGGCCTTCGTGCCGGCCCGCACGGTCGCACGGTCCGTACGGACGAGGCCGTTGCCGTCGGTCCAGCGCACCTGTGCCCGTACCCGGGAGCAGATGGCTCCGGTGGTCATGTCGACCAGGTCGGCCGGCGCCGTCTCCAGAAGCACGGCTGACACTGCCCGGCGTTCTGCCCGACCGCGCATCAGCGCGTTCTCCGTGCCCTGCGCGGAGACGGCTCCCGCGACGGCACCGCCGATCACTGCCACAGCCCAGGCGATCAGGAGGATCCACGCCTCCACCGCGTCACTGTGCCGCCGCAGCGGATTGCTCCGCCACCGCCATCCCAGGATCTTCGTGGGCCGGGTCCTCCCCATCGTTCGCACCCTCTCGTGGACGGATGAGTCCGAGGAACTGCCGTGCGGAACCGAAGTACGCAACCGCTCCGAACGTCTCACCTCCAGGGCCGCGACGGCAGGTGCCGCAGGCCCGTGAAACCCGGGCCGTTCGGGGCCCGGCAAGGCCGTCCGGCCCTTCCTGGACGCGGCACGCCGGCCGCCGGACCGGATCCGGTCGCCGACCGAGCCCCGCCGGCGCGGGGCGGGGCGGGGTTCGCGTTGCGATCCGCCGTACTCGACGTCACCACACCGGCACGGCTGAGCAGGCACTGGCCGAGGTACTGGCCGAAGAGCCGCCGTCGATCTCCCGCCGCTCGTCCGCGCGCCGGCCACCGCGACGGCGAGCCGCCCGCCCGTCAGGTGTGGGGCACCACGGCCACGGGGCAGCCGACGTGGTGGATCACCGCGTGGGTGACGGGTCCGGTGCGCGGGCCCACGGGCCGCTCGGCCAGGCGATGGCCGACCACCAGAAGTCCCGCGGCGGAGGCGGCCCCAATCAGGGCGGTCGACGCCTTGTCCTGCGGCACGCACTCGACGACCTCCACTTCGGGGTACTTGTCCCGCCACGCCTGAAGCACCGCGGTCAGGAATCCCCGCCACTCCCGCGCCTGCTGCGGCTTGTCCGCAAGAGCCACGTCTCCCGGGCCCAGTTCGAACGCGGAGGGCTCCTGCCAGGCGTAGAGGATCCGCAGCCGGGCGCCGCGCAGCCGGGCCGCCTCGAAGGCGAACTCGATCACCTCGTCGCTCGGGTCACGGGCGTCGAGCCCGAGCACCACGTCCCGTTGGCGGGTGCGGCCGGAGACACTTCCGACCTCCGCGTCCCCGGCCTCCGCGGGAAGGTGCTCATCCGCCGCCTCCTCCCCCGCGCGTACGAGAACCACCGGGCAGGCCGCCTTCGCCACGACGGCGAGGGCCACGGATCCCACCAGGAATCCGGTGAAGCCGCTGAGCCCGCGCGAGCCGAGTACCAGCAGATCGGCTCGGTCCGCCGCGTTCAACAGGGCGACACTCGCGGGCCCTTCGACCTGTTCGTCGCAGAGAACGGCCGCTGGGCAGGCCCGGCGGACGCGTTCCTCCGCCCGGCGCAGGTACTGCCGGGCCAGTTGCCGCTGGGCGGCGTCCGCCGGCCCGCCGTCCGCGCGGTGTGGATGCCAGTTCCTCGCGTGCAGGAGCAACAGGGGACGTTCGCGGCGTACGGCCTCGCGGGCCGCCCACTCGGCTGCCGCGAAACTCTCCGCCGAGCCGTCGACTCCGGCCGTCACGGGCGTGAGCATGCCGCACACCTCCAGTGTCTCGGTCTGCCTCTCCTGACCAGCGTCGCCCCGTGCCGGGCCGGCAGGCATGGGCCGCCAGGTCTTCGTCGAGGACCGTTCGGCCCCTGCTCGGTCATGCCGTCCGGGCCCGAACGGTCACCGCCCGAGGAGCCCCGCGTCCCGGCGCGTGTGAACGGCCGCCGCCCCTTTCGCCGGTCGGGGCGGCGGCCGGTGCGCGAGAGCTCGCGTCTCCCCCGCCGCGTGGTTCTCGCGCGGACGTCCTCGCGGCGTCCGGTGCCGGCGGGAGCGGGAGAGCACCGGACCGACAACGGCCGCGGGGACCGGCCACGGGTGGGTCAGCCGCTCGTCCGGTACCGGTCGTGACCGGCCGCCAGCTCGGCCCCGATCCGCGACGCCCACGCCTGTATGGCGCTGAAGTCCCGGAAGTCCCCGCCCTTTCCGGACCGGACGATCATCTTGGCGACGAACCCCTTCGCGCCCTCTTCGAGGCAGCCCCCGAAGGTGATGTGCTCCCTGACGTCCAGCCGGTCCATGGCCCGCCGCACGTCGGGCACGGGCGGGATGTCCCGCTCCGAGGCCGACGCGTCGAGCGGGCCGCTGCTGAACAGCCACACCGGTCGTGCGGCCAGCTCCGCACGGTGGCGGCGGAGGAACCGCCGGGCGTCGCGGTGCCAGCGCCCGGCGTAGAGGCCTCCTCCGACCACCACGGCGTCGTACGATCCGAGGGTCCCCGCCACGGAACGGGCCGGCAGCGGGTCGGCGGCCAGTCCGTCCTTGCGCAGGACCACGGCGATGGCGTCGGCGATCCGCGCGGTCGATCCGTTCTTCGTCCCGTAGGCGACCAGCACACGCTCGGGCATGGCGGTCCGCCTCCTCTCCGTCGCGTGTCAGATCCTGCGCGTCCAGGTGTCGGTGACACCGTGCAGCCCTTGTTCGTCGGGCTGGAACCGGTCGTCGTCCAGTCGGAAGGTGAGTTTGTCGACGACCGCGACCACACCGTCGATCTGGCGTGTCATGGAGACGGCGATCTTCGCCTCGCTCCTGCGTTCCAGGTGACCGGAGAGGGTGACCACTCCTTCGGTCACCGACACCTCGACCGTCCGGGGCGCCAGCCACAGCGCCCGTACGACCACCTCGTCGATCACCACCTGGCGGATCTCCCGGTCGGGGCGCAGGAAGACCTGGAGCAGGTCGCGGCGGGTGACGATGCCGACGAGCCGGTCCTCCTCGTCCAGGACGGGCAGTCGTTCCACCCGTCGCCCGGCCATCGTGCGAGCGGCCTCGACGATGCTGTCGTCGGCGTGCACCGTCACGGGCGGGTCGGTCATGAGCTGCCCCGCGGTACGGGCCCGTGCCTTCGCCGCCTGTTTCCTGGCCCCGCGCCGCAGGCCCGCGAGCCGGCGGCGCTTCGGCGCGTACGGGTCGGGGGTCTGCGCCTGCCGGGCCATCAGGTCCGTCTCGGAGATGACTCCGATGACCTTCTCGTCCTCGTCGACCACGGGCAGCCCGCTGATCCGGTGGCCGGCGAGCAGCCGTGCCACCTCCTTGAACGGGGTTCCGTACGCGGCCCGGACGACCTCCGTGGTCATCACGGAGCCGACCTTGTCATGCTTCATGGTGGTTCCCTCCTCAGCGGAGTCGGCGCAGGTACGGGTCCTGGGGCCTGCGCGGCAGCAGGCGCACACGCGCGTCCAGCACGGAGACCGTGTCCGGTGTCGCGAGAACGGGGTTGAAGTCGGCCTGGGCGAGCTGGGGCAGGTCGCTCGCCATGCGGGACAGGCGCAGCAGCACCTGTTCGAGGGCTTCGAGATCGACCGGGCCGCCGCCCTTGGCCCCGAAGAGCAGCGGAGCGCAGCGCGGGGTGGTGATCAGATCGTGCACGTCGCGGTCGGTCAGCGGGGCGAGCCGGGCGGCGTGGTCGGCGAGCACCTCCGTCGCCGTGCCCCCGAGGCCGAACAGGACCAGCGGTCCGAAGACCTCGTCCTGGACGACGCCCGCGAGCAGTTCGGTGCCGCGGGAGGCGAGCGGCTGCACGACCACGCCGGTGAGCAGACCCGCGAACCGTGTCTCGAAGTCCCGGAAGGCGGCCCGTACCTGGGAGTCGCCCTGGAGGTCGAGGTGGACGGCGTGCTGTTCGCTCTTGTGCAGCAGGCCCGGCCAGTGGGCCTTCATGACGACCCGGCCGTCGGGGCCGCGCAGCCGTTCGGCGGCGGTCACGGCGTCGTTCTCGGTCTCGGCCCAGGCCCAGCGGAGCTGCGGAATGCCGTAGCAGGCGAGGAGTTCGGCGCAGGTGCGCGGGTCCAGCCAGCCGCCGTCGGGGTGCGCGGCCAGGAAGGTGTCGGCGATCTCGTGCGCGTGCCGGGTGTCGACTCCGTCGAGGTCGGGGACCGTGCCTGCGGGGCGGCCGAGCCAGGCCGCCCGGCGCGCGGCGTGGGCCAGGGCTCGTGCCGCCGCCTGGGGTTCGGCGTAGGAGGGGACGGCGGAGCCGTCCGTGGCGGGCAGCAGCCTGACCGGTAGGTCCTGTTCGAGCCGCACGGCGAGGACCGGCACGGCCCGGTGCCCGGGAACGAGGGTGCGGCCCGCCCGCGTCAGGTCCGGGGTACGGGGCCGGGTGAGGGCCCGGATCAGGTCGTCACCGGTGGCCGCGGCCACCGCCGTGGGAACGAGGGCCAGCAGGACGGCGTCGACACCCGGGGTACGGGTGATCCGCTCGACGCATGTCCGCAGCTGGTCCTCGGTGACGGCGGCTGTCGCGTCGACGGGGTTGCCGACCGCGGCGCCCTCGGGCAGTGCCGCGAGCAGGTCGTCGACCGCCTCCGGGGTGAACGGCGGCAGGGCGAGCCCCGCCTCCGCGCAGGCGTCGGCCGCCAGGACGCCCGCGCCGCCCGCGTTGGTGACGATCGCGACGCGGGTACCTGCGGGCAGCGGCTGGGAGTGCATCAGGGCGGCGGCTTCGAGGAGTTCGGCGACCGAGTGCGTGGCGGTGACACCGGCCTGGGTGAACAGGGCCTGCCTTGTCATCGTCCGGGTGGCGGCGGCGGCCGTGTGCGAGGCGGCGGCGCGGCGGCCCGCGTCGGTGCGGCCGGCGTCGACGGTCAGGACGGGCATGCGGCGGGTCACCCGGCGCGCGGTGCGCGAGAAGAACCGCGGGTTGCCGAAGGACTCCAGATGCAGCAGGGCGAGGTCGGTCCGGCCGTCGCACTCCCACCACTGGAGGAGATCGTTGCCGCTGACGTCGTACTTGTCGCCGAGGGAGGCGAAGGAGGACACGCCGATGCCCAGGCGCGACAGTCCGGCGAGCAGCGCGATGCCGACCCCGCCGGACTGCACGGCCACACCGGCGGTGCCGGGGCGCGGGTGGTCGGCGGCGAAGGTGGCGTCGAGTCGCAGGTCGGGGTCGGTGTTGGACAGGCCCAGGCAGTTGGGCCCGACGAGCCGCATGCCGAACGTACGGCACGCCTTCATGAGGGCCTGGGCCTGCGCGCCGTCGAGGCCGGCGGAGACGACGAGCAGGGCTCGGACGCCGGCTTTGCCGCACTCCTCGGCGGTGGCCGGGACCGCGGTGGCCGGTACCGCGACGACGACGAGGTCGGGAGTCCTGGGCAGGGCGCTGACCGACGGGTAGGACGGCACGCCGAGAATCGAGGTGGCCGAGGGGTTCACCGCGAAGAGCCGTCGGGTGAAGCCGCCCGCGTGCAGATGGCGCAGGACGGCGCGTCCCACCGATCCGGCCTTGCGTCCGGCACCCGCGACGGCGACGACTTCCGGCCGCAGGAGAGGTTCCAGGCTCGCGATGTCGGCGGCGCGCCCGCGGGCCTCCACGGCCGTCAGATAGGCGTCGTCCTCGGCGAGGTCGACGGTGCAGCGCACCTCCGGGCCCTCGAAGCGGCGGGCGGTGCGCAGGCCGAGATCGGCGAAGAGCTGGAGGACCTCGTGGTTCTCGCTGAGCGCGTCGGCCGTGAAGGTGACGATGCCGTCCGCGCGGGCGGCCGAGACCAGATGCTCCACGAGCAGGGTGCCGATGCCCCGGTGGTGGAGTCCGTCGGCGACGGCGACGGAGATCTCGGCCTCATCGCCATCGCCCTGCGCGTCGTATTCGGCCAGGCCGATCACCTGGCCCCGCGTCTCGGCCAGCAGGGCCCGGTAGCCGGGTCGCGGCGGGGCGCAGGCACGGTCGGCGGCCCGTTCGGCGGAGCGCCGGCTCGCCGCGAAGAACCTCAGCCGCAGGTTGTCCGGGGACATCTCCTCGTACAGTCCCTGCAGCTGGTCGTGGTCCGACCGCGCCACGGGGCGGATGCACACGGTGGTGCCGTCCGCGAGCAGGGCGTGGACTTCTGGTCGGCTGCGTGCTTCGTCCGTCATAGCGGGTCTCCTCAGGGCCGCCGGGCACTTCGAGCATCCGGCGGTCCGCGCCGCGTCCCCATGGGCTGTACGGGGTGGGATGAGGGCCGGTCGGCCCCAGGGCCCCGGCCGGGCGGCCGGGCCGCAGGACCCGGTCGCGCAGCACGGCCGGTGGCCGGGGTGCGCGGCCGGTCGCCGGTCAGTACCGTTCCTGGTGTCCGACCTCGGGCAGGGTGGTTCCGTCAGGTCCGCGAGCAGGGGAGGCGGCATGGCCGACAAGAAGGCGGCGACTTTGCCGCGCAAACCGTACGAGCGTGAACTGCTGCGCCTGCAGACGGAGTTGGTGAAGCTCCAGGAGTGGGTCCGGGCGGAGGGCGCCCGGCTCGTGGTCGTCTTCGAGGGACGCGACGCGGCGGGCAAGGGCGGCACCATCAAACGGGTCGCCGAGCATCTCAATCCGCGGGTCGCCCGGATCGTGGCTCTGCCCAGGCCGACCGAGCGGCAGCGCACGCAGTGGTACTTCCAGCGCTACACGGAGCACCTTCCCGCGGCCGGGGAGATCGTGCTGTTCGACCGCAGCTGGTACAACCGGGCCGGTGTCGAGCACGTCATGGGCTTCTGTACGAAGCAGGAGTACCAGCTGTTCCTGCGCCAGTGTCCGGTCTTCGAGCGGATGCTGGTGGAGGAGGGGATCGTGCTGCGCAAGTACTGGTTCTCGGTGAGCGACGCCGTGCAGGAGGACCGGTTCCGGCGCCGGCTCGACGATCCGGTGCGGCGCTGGAAGCTCTCGCCGATGGACCTGGAGTCGATCACCCACTGGGAGGCGTACTCACGGGCCAAGGACGAGATGCTGGTCCACACGGACATCGCCGAGGCGCCCTGGTTCGTCGTCGAGAGCGACGACAAGCGGCGGGCCCGCCTCAACATGATCGCCCATCTGCTGGGGTCGCTGCCCTACCACGACGTCCCGCCACCGGTGCTGGAGCTGCCGAAACGCCCGCCGTCGATGGGCTATGAGCGGCCCCCGCGCGATCTGCAGACGTACGTCCCCGATCACGCGGCGAGCCTCTGACCGAGCGGCGGGCTCCGGCGTACGGCCGTGCTCACATCGGCTGACGACCGACCGTGTCACCGCTCGGGTCGTCGGCGAGGACGATCGAGGCCCTGATGCGCTTGCCGACCGGCTCACGGTGGATCTCGAAGCTCCGGCACACCGCCATAACGATCTCCAGACCGTGCTGCCCGATCCGGGCGGGGTTCGGTGGCAGGATCTGCGGCAAGGTGGCGCCGCTGTCCCACACCGTCACGGCGACGGCTCCTTCGCCTGCTTCCAGGGTCATCACACAGGGGCCCGGAGCGTGTTTACGGGCGTTGGTCACCAGCTCGGACACCACCAGCTGTACCGTTCCGATCGCCCGCGGGGACACCGGAACCCCGTGCTCGACCTGCAAGGATTCCAGGAATCCACGGGCCACGTCACGGGAATCGCCGATCCCCGCGGTCCCTTCCACCACAGCGGTGACCGCTGCGAAAGTGTCCGTCAGTTGCCGCCGGCCTTTGTCCTGCTCAGCCAGATTCATACAGTTCCGCCTCACTGCCGAAGCGCTCTTACCGGATGTCGCTTACCCCGGAAACACCACCTCACCGGTAAAAGAGGGACGGATTTCAAACCGGGCCGTGGGACGTGAAGGTGTACGTTCCGGACGGGACCCTGTACACCGTGCGATCTCCCTCGGTGCGCTGGAGGTCGGCGCCGCGGGGTGCGGCCTGGGCGGCGCGGGTGCCCTTGGGGACGCGTACCTCGGCCGTGGTGTTCGGCGGGATGCGGACGGTCAGCCGGAAGGTGCCGTCCTTCAGGGTCCACTCCGACGCGGCCTCGCCGTACGGGGTCCGATAGGTGCCGGCGACATGGGTGAGGTCTGCGACGATCCGCGGGTCGATGACCAGCTCGCGGTAGGCGACGGACCCGGGGGCCTGCCGGATGCCGGCCAGACCGCCGTGGAACCACTCCTCGATCTGGAGAAGGATCATGTGGTTCTTCGAGTTCCGGATGCCCCACTCCTCCGGGATGGTGGTCAGGCCCTGGGGATTGGCGGTCGTGGGCGCCATGAAGAATCCGTAGCTGGGCTGTGTGTCCTCCTGGAGGACCCTCCAGAGCACGTCGTCCCGCCGGCCGTCCATCAGGGCGCGGACGATCGGCGCCAGACCGATCGTCCCGCCGCTTAGGTGCGGTCCGCCGCCGGAGGGCTGGAAGCCGTTGACCAGTTCGACCAGCGCGTCGAGGACCCGGGCGCGCTGGTCGGCCGCCACGAGGCCTTCGTCGAGTGCCAGCGCCTGGGCGGCCTGCGTCGCCCCTTCCGTGCCCTGCTCCCCCTGGCTGGTGTACCGGCCCAGTGTCCTGTTGTAGAAGGCGTCGTTGAACGCGGTCCTGATGTTGCCGGCCAGCGCGCGGTACTCGGCGGCGTCCGCGCGGCGCCCCAGCAGCGCGGCCATCCTCGCCATGCGGTCGGCGACCTGGTGATAGCCCCAGGTCCCGGTGATGCGGCCGGAGGTGGTCTCGGCGGCGATCCAGTCGGCGAGGGCCGCGTCGACGATGTGGGCGTCGGCGCCGGTGCCTGCCTTCTTGGTCCTGATGTAGTTCAGGAAGGCCTGCATCTGGGGGTAGTGACGAGCCATGGTCTGCGTGTCGCCGTAGGTCTCGTACAGGAACCAGGGGGTGAGGACGATGCCGTTGCCCCAGTTGATCTCGTCCCCGAAGCGGCCGGTGTACCCCCAGTCGTAGACGGGTGCCTTGAGGGCGACGTTGCCGATGTTGTCGCCGGCCTTGGACTGCCCTTCCACGAGGTGGCGTTGCATGGTCCGCAGGTAGGCCGCGTACCCGAAGTGGCGGTGCAGGGAGTGGAAGGGCTGCAGGTAGTCGGCGGGGTAGGCGAGCTTCTCGCGGCCGGGGCAGTCCGTGAACGTCGACATCAGGTTGCTCATGATCGAGTACCGGGACATCCGGTGGATCCGGTTGATCCGGTCGTCGGAGGTGCGCAGGCTGCCCGCGACGGGGGTGGCGGCGTGCAGCTGCAGGCCCGTGAGGGTCCCTGCGGTGGGCTCGTATCCCGCCGGAAGGCCGGTGACCTGCACCCACTGCATGCCGAAGTAGTTGAGTTCGGGGTGCCAGGTCTCGTCCTCGGCTCCGCCGTGTGCGGTGTAGGTGACGAAGACGTCGGTGCCGCGGGCTGCGCCGCCGCCCATGATGGAGGCCTGGTCGACGGTGCCGTCCGCGGCGAGGGACTCCGCCGGCCGCAGCGTGACGGTCGTACCGGCGGGAACCTTGCCGTCCAGGGTGAGCTGGGGCCATCCCGCGAAGTTCTGGCCGAAGTCGAAGACCCACACCCCCGGCTGCGGCTGGGTGACCGAGACGGGCCGGAGACGGTCGGCGATCTTCACCGGTTCGCCCGCGCGCCAGACGAGTTCGGTGGTCAGGTTGGGCGGCGGGGCGATACCGGCGGCGACCCAGCCGACGGGCGAGCCGTCCCGGCGACGGGCGGTGCTGCCCAGGTCGGCACGGGCTTCGGTCCATCCGGGCTGCTCCCGCCGGGCGTCGTGGTCGGTGCCCGAGTACCAGTTGTTCGTCACGGTCGGCCCCAGGGCCGTCCGCCACGCGCGGTCACTGACGACGGTCTCGACGGAGCCGTCACCCCGGGTGATCTCAAGTCGGGCGATCATCCGGGGTGTGACGGCCGCGCCCGCGCTGGGGTCGGTGCTCGCCAGGGGGTTGCCCGAGCCGGTGACAGCGGCGTCGGCCGCGTGGGCCCTCTTCAGTGCGGGCTGGAAGGTGATGCCGGTTCCGTCGGCTCCGGCGGTGCCGACCGCGGTGATGGTGCGTGACTCCAGCCGTTCCCCGCCGTCCCCCGTGTCGACGTTGACCGTCCCGCCGACGTGGTAGCCGCTCACGCCGCTCACCTTGACGGTACGGTCCCCGGCGGCGGCCGGGGCCGCGAGGACACCGCTGCCCTTGGTCTGGCTCTGCCACCAACTGTACGGAGCGGTACGGCCCGTGGCGGGGTTGGTGACGGAGCGGGTGACCAGTGCGGTGCCGTGTCCCAGCTCGACACCGATCACGTTGGCACCGGGACGCACCAGCTCGGTCACGTCGTAGGCGCGGTACTCGGTGGACAGCTGGTAGTTGGAGTTGCCCGGGGCCAGGACCTCGTCGGTCACCCGGCTGCCGTTGACACGGGCGACGTGCAGGCCGACGCCCGACAGATACAGGCGCGCTCTGGCGATCCTCGTACCGTGGCGGCCGACGGTGAAGGACCGGGCGAAGAGCGGCAGGGGGTCGCCGACGCCGCGGGCGGGGTGTTCGATCCACTCGGCGTCACCCCAGTCGCCGCGCTTGAGCAGGCCCGTCTCCCAGGCGGCGGGCCGGCTCCACGCGGTGGCACGCCCCTGGCTGTCCCAGGCCCTGACCTGCCACAGCACCTCCTGACGGGAGCGGAGGTCGCGGCCGCGCCACAGTATGTCGTTCTGCGCGTCGGAGCGGACCTTGCCGGAGTCCCACAGGTAGGGCCCGTGGGCGAGTTCTCGCGCCGTCCGGGCGGCACGGACCTGGTAGGCGGCCTGCCGCCATCCCTGCCGGCCGGTCGTCACCCGCCAGCTGAGTCTCGGGGTGGTGTCGTCGACGCCGAGGGGCTCGTCCAGGCGTCCGTTGACGGCGAGGTCGACGACGACTGCGCTCACGGACGACCCTTCCCTGGCTTGTGCGGCGGTGGCCGGGCCGGCGGTCACGAGGGGGATCGCCATGCCGGCCGTTCCGGCGGCCATGACTCCCACGACGTGTCTGCGGCTGAGGGGGTTGCGCGGCTCTGCGGACATGCTGGAGCTCCTTGGGTTCCTCGGGTACGAAAAGGGGTGAGGCGGTGGTGCGGACGGGTCAGCAGCCGCTCGCCGGCCGGTCAGGAGCCGGCTGCGTAGTCGGCGTCCATCGACTTGAGGACGTCCTTCGGCTCGGCCTGGCCGCTGAAGATCTCCTGCAGACCGCTGAGCATGGTCTGCTGCACCTTGGCGTTGGGCCAGAGCTGGTCCATGAACGGCACGGTCCGGTCGTCGGTGATGAAGCGCGACAGTTCGGCCAGCGACGGGTCGACGGTGTAGCCCGTGCCGGGCAGGGTGGGCAGGCCGCCCTGCTTCTCGACGTACAGGTTCATGCCCTTCGGCGACATCACGAAGTCGACCCACTTCAGGGCCAGTTCCTCGTTCTTCGCCTTCGCGTTGACGCCGTAGCCCGCTCCCGCCGCGGCGGGCATCAGGGTGCCGGCCGGTTTGTCGTCGGCGGGCAGGGGCCTGAGGGTGAAGGTCCCCTTCGGGTTCTTCTCCTTGAGCAGGGCGATCACCCAGTTGCCCTGCACGATGCCGAGTGTCTTTCCGGTGGCCGCGAGTTGCTGGCTGGCCTCGTAGTTCGTGCCGAGCGGGTTCTTCTGGAAGCAGCCCTCCTCCTCCATGGTCCGGTACTTGTCCATGGCGGTCTGCCACGCCGAGTCGGCGAAGGTCACCTGTCCGGCCTGCATCCTCCGGTCGAAGTCACGCTCGGGCCCGTACACGGTCGTGGCGACCAGGGCGTACTGGACGATCTGTGTGACCCAGTTGTCCTGGAGGCCGAGTGCGAAGGCGGGTGTCCTCCTGGCCGCGGCGTCCTTGCAGAACGTCAGGAGTTCGGTCCAG
Source organism: Streptomyces sp. NPDC060205 (assembly GCF_042728395.1). Lineage (NCBI taxonomy): Bacteria > Bacillati > Actinomycetota > Actinomycetes > Kitasatosporales > Streptomycetaceae > Streptomyces > Streptomyces sp. NPDC060205. The sequence goes on along the minus strand of NZ_JBHWZP010000152.1, from coordinate 6,220 downwards.
GTCGTCGGAGCCGTGAGGCCCGATTCCCTCAGGGCCTGCTGGTTGTAGACGGCGCCGATGCCGTTCTGTCCGAACAGCGCGTTGTAGGTCTTGCCGTCGTACTGGGCGACGCTCCTGGTGGCGTCCGGGAGCTTCGCCGCCCAGGGACGGTCCGAGAGGTCCCGCAGGTAGCCGGGTCCGGCCAGCACATGGGTGGCGGCCGGGTTGCCGTTGCCGGGCCACACCGACATCACATCGGGGGCGGTGCCCGAGGACAGCTGGGTGCGGATCTGTTGCTGGTACTGGTCGGCGCCGCTGGTGGTGTAGCGGACCTTGACGCCCGGGTTGGCCTTCTCGAAGGCCTTGACGACGTCCTCGACCGAGCCCTGGTCGACGGAGGCGAGGGTGAGGGTCCGGGAGTCCTTGCCGTCGCCTGCTTCGGTGCCGCCGCCGCAGGCGGCCAGCAGGGCGACGGCGGCGGTGGTGGCGAGGGCGGCTCGTAGGGTCTTCATGATGTCTCCCGCGAGGAGGAACTGCGGTGGGATGAGCGGGACAGCGCCCCGAACATCCGGGGCTGCGGGGCGTGCGGGCAGGTCGGCGGGGGTGTCAGCCCCGCAGTCCGCCGGCGAAGCCGTTGATGATGCTGCGTTGGAGTGCGAGGTAGACGGCCAGGACCGGCACGATGCTGATCACCAGCGCGGCGAAGATGAGGTTCCAGTCGGTGACGTACTGGCCGACGAAGCCGGCGATGGCGACCGGCATGGTCTGCCGGGAGCTGCCGCTGAGGTACAGCAGCGGGGTGAAGAAGTCGTTCCAGACGGCGACGGTGTTGAGCACGAGCGCGGTCACGGTGATCGGCTTGAGCATGGGCAGGACGACATGGCGGAAGCCCTGCAGGGGTGTGCAGCCGTCGATCCGGGCCGCGTCCTCGAAGTCGCGGGGCATCGCGCGCAGGAAACCGGTGTAGAGGAACACCGTGAACGGCACCTGCAGGCCGCAGTGGAACAGGATCAACGCCCAGGGACTGCCGAGGAGTTGCAGGTCGCGCATGGTGTGGTAGAGCGGCAGTGAAGCAAGTTGGAAGGGCAGGACCAGGCCGAGCATGATCAGCAGGTAGACGGCGCGCGACCATCGGGCGGTGATCCGGGCGAGGGGGTAGGCGGCGAGGGACGAGACGGCCAGGACGACCACGACACTGACCGAGGTGACGAGGAGGCTGTTGGCCAGCGCGCCGCCGAGCGCGCCCTGTCTCCAGGCCTGCGAGAAGTTGTCGAGGGTGGGCGAGGTGGTGGGCCGGATCGGCGAGGAGGTGTCCGAGGGGGCCCGGACGGCCAGGTTGACCAGGATGTACACCGGGAACGCCACCACCAGGGCCGCGGCGGCCATGACGAGTTCCAGGACGAGGGTGCGCGGGCGGTAGCGGTTCACGACGCGGCCTTTTCGTTGCGGGCCAGCATGAAGTACTGGCCGGTGGAGACGACGGCGACGACGAGGGTCAGGACGACGGTGAGCGCGATGCTGTAGCCGAACTCCCCGAGGGTGAAGGCGTCCTTGTAGATCAGCGTGGAGAGGGTGTCGGTGGCGTGTCCCGGGCCGCCGCCGGTCAGGGCGTACACCTGGTCGAAGAGCTTGAGGCCGCCGATGCTCGACAGCATCAGGTTGATGGTGAGGGCCGGGGTGAGCAGCGGCCGGGTGACGGACCAGAAGCGGCGGACCGGGCCGGCGCCGTCGATCGCCGCGGCCTCGTGGATCTCGGCGGGGACCGACTGCAGACCGGCCAGGAAGATCACCATCGAGTAGCCGGCGTACTGCCAGACGGTCACCCCCACCACCGACCACAGCGCGGTGTCCGGGTCGCCCAGCCAGTTCTGCTGCCATGAGTCCAGCCCGACACCGCCCAGCAGGCTGTTGACCGCGCCGTCGGGTCCCAGGAGGTTGCGCCACAGGTAGGCGGTCACGATCTGCGTGATGACAGCGGGCGCGAACAGGAACACCCGCAGGAGATTGCGGGACTTGATCGCGCCGTTCACCCCGAGCGCGAGCAGCAGTCCGACGAGGTTCTGGATGACGGTGATGGCCAGGGCGATGAGCAGGGTGTGCCAGATGGCCTGCACCGCGTCCTCGTCGCGGGTCAGGTCGGTGAAGTTGTCCAGGCCGACGAAGGAGAGGTCCGGGTCGAGGCCGTCCCAGTCGGTGAAGGCGTAGTAGACCCCGCGGGCGCTGGGCACCAGGACCACGAAGACGAACAGCAGCATCGCCGGGAGCAGGAACCACCAGGTCGCAGCCGTCTGCGACCGGCGCACCGGGACGGGCGCGGGGGCCGGGCCGGGGGCGGGTACGACCTGCTTCCCGGGCCGATCGGTCGGAGCAATCATCATTGACGAACCCACTTCGAGTGAAACGTTTCAATCAGACGCCCGGCGGTACACCGGAAAGCTGCGCCGCAGGAGTCCCTGCCGCTTGATCGCTGGATCGACGTGCTGGTGATCTACGTACTCGTGATCTACGTGATCGGCATGCTCGTGATCGACGTGTTCGTGAGGATCGGCGTACTGGAACGGTCGTGCGCCGGGTCGGCCGGACGGGGAATGGGTAACGTTTCCCACGAGTTGCGCCGACCATAGGATCCGCCTCTTGTTACGTCAAGATGTTCTGCAGGCTGCTGTTTCATGGCCCGGGGCGCCCGGTCAGCGGCTTCAGGATGATCCGCAGGGGGACCTTTTCAGGCCGAGGGGCCCTACACTCTCCGGCAACGTTCCCCACGATGGAGGCAGCCGGATGGAGCCGCCCGCACAGTCCCGGCGTGTGACGATCGTCGACGTGGCGCGCCATGCGCAGGTCTCGACGACCGCCGTGTCGAAGGTGCTGCGCAACGCCTACGGCGCCAGCCCCGCCATGCGGGAGAAGGTGCAGCGGTCGATCGCCGAGCTGGGATACCGCCCGTACGCGGCGGCCCGGGGCCTGCGAGGGCAGACGTACACCATCGGTGTCATGCTCCCGGACATCCGCAACCCCTTCTTCCCGGACATCGTCGACGGTGTGACCGACTGGTTCAAGGACACCGACTACCAGGTCCTGCTGGGGCCCGGGTGCAACGGCGAGGAAGCGGAAGCGCGCGTAACGGAAGCGATGATCGACCGCGGTATGGACGGTCTGATCCTGGTCGCGCCCGTGTCACCGCGATCCCACCTCGAACACCTGGCGAACCTCGTGCCGACCGTGGTCGTCGGCCGGCACGGGCACTCGCCCCGGTACGACACCGTGGTCGACGACGACCTGGCGGGGGCCTCGCTGATCGTCGACCACCTCGCGGATCTGGGACACCGGCGCATCGCCCACATCGAGCACCTGGAGACGGATCCGACCCGGCTCGCGGAGATGCCCAACACGCTGCGCACGGAAGGCTATCGGCGTGCCATGAGCGCGCGCGGCCTCGCGGACGAGACGGACGTCGTCTCCACCAGCTACACCCAGGAGGGCGGCTATCTCGGAGCACAGCAGCTGCTCGCCCGCGAGCGCCGCCCCACGGCGATCTTCGCCGGCGCGGACTTCGTGGCCATGGGCGTGCTGGAAGCACTGGCCGAGGCGAAGCTCTCCGTCCCGCAGGACATCTCCCTGACCGGTTACGACAACACCTCGTTCGCCGCGCTGCGTTCGATCTCCCTCACCAGCGTCGACCAGGCGGGACACGCCATCGGCGGCAACGCCGCCCGCCTGCTCCTGGACCGGATCACGGACCGGGCCCGACCGACGGTGCAGGTGAAGCTCTCCCCCACGCTGATCGTGCGCAACTCCACGGCTCCGGCGCCCCGGTGACACCGGGGCCGGCCGGTGCGGATCAGTGGCCCAATCGGCCGCTCGGACCACACTCACGACGACAGGCGCCGTCATCCGGGATGCCGTCCACCACGGCGTCGAACTCCGACTCTCCTCCAGTTGGCGCATGTTCACCCGCCGGACCCGCATCGCCCCCGCGGCTCGGTCAGGCCAGCGCCTCGGACGCCGCCAGGAACGTGGCCACCAGTTCGCGCGCCCAGTCGCTGGAGGCCGGTTCGGCGCTGAAGATGGCGCGGTAGTACAGCGGTCCGAGCAGGAAGTCGACCGCGTTCTCCACCGCGGGGGCCCGGCCGCCGCGGGAGCGTTCGCGCTCGATGATGGCGCTCAGCTGCTCGTGGCGGTCCCCGATGCAGGCGCAGCCGCCGTCCGGCCCGGAGCCGATGGTGGCGCGCATGAGAGCGAGGGTGTCGGGGTCCCTGAGGTCGGTGGCCACGTCCCCCAGCCAGCGTTCCAGGTCACCGATGAGCGTCCCGGTGTCGGGCACGACGACGTCACCGCTGAACCGGCTGGTGGCCACATCCCCCAGGAGCTGGGCGGGTGAGCCCCAGCGCCGGTACACCGTGGTCGGGTGCACGCCCGCTCGGGCGGCGACGGCGGGAATCGTCAGGGCGTCCGCGGGCTCCTCCGCGAGGAGCTGCGCGACGGCGTGATGTACGGCCGCGCGGACCTTCGCGGAGCGACCGCCGGGGCGTACCTGAGCTTGAGCGTCAACCATGGGGAAATTATCGCACTGATCGTTGCGTTAGTGGTAGCGTCCTTAACGCATCGATCACTGCGTTTGGAGAGAGTCGTGTCCGTCTCCGCCCTGCCCGAGAACGACAACCCGATACCGCCCCCGCCCGATACCGCCCGGCCCCGCCGAAGCCGTCGCGAGCTGAACCGCCCCACCGCCTTCGCCGCCATCGCGGTCGTCTTCGTGCTCTTCATGGCCGCGTCCAGCGCGCCGTCCCCCCTGTACGTCGTCTACCAGCAGCGCTGGGACTTCTCCGCGACCACCCTCACCACGGTGTTCGCCGTCTACGTTCTCGGGATGATCGCGGCCCTGCTGGTCCTCGGCTCCCTGTCCGACCATCTCGGCCGCCGCCCGGTCCTGCTCTCCGCGATCACCCTGGAAGCCGCGTCGATGGCGCTCTTCCTCGTCGCGGACAGCGTCTCCCTGCTGCTGACCGCACGACTGGTCCAGGGCATCGCCACCGGGGCCGCCATGACGGCACTCGGCGCGGCCCTGGCCGACCTGAACCCCACCCACGCGCCGCACCGCGCCGGCGTCGTCACCGGCGCCGCACCCACCTTCGGGCTGGGCCTCGGCGCCCTGGGCTGCGGTTTCCTCGTCGAGTACGGGCCGCACCCGACCCGCCTCGTGTACGTGCTGCTGCTGGCGGGCCTCGTCCTGGCCGCGGCCGTGGTCGCGGCCCTGCCCGAGACGTCACTGCGGCGCCCCGGAGCCGCCCGCTCGCTGCAGCCCCGCCTCAAGGTGGCCCCCCATCTGCGGGCGGATCTGCTGCGCCTGGTGCCGATCCTCGTCGCGAGCTGGGCGCTGGGCGGCCTGTACCTCTCGCTCGGACCGTCGGTCGCCGTGGGCCTGTTCGGCCTCTCCAGCCACGTCGTCGGCGGCCTGGTGGTGACCCTGCTGACCGTACCGGCCTGCCTGACCGCGATAGCGCTGCGCGGCTGGCCCGTCGCCCGCACCCTCGCGCTCGGCGCCGGCCTCCTGCTCACCGGCACGGTCGTCGCCCTGACCGGGGTCGAGGAGGACTCGCTGCTCACCGCGGCACTCGGCACGGTGGTCGCCGGGGTGGGATTCGGTGCCTCCTCCCTCGCGAGTTTCGGCACGCTGGCCCGTATGGCCGCGCCCTCCGAACGCGGCGAGCTGTTCTCCGTGGCGTTCGTGATCTCGTACCTGTCCTTCAGCGTCCCCGCCGTCGTCGCCGGGATCGCCACCACCCACACGGGGCTCCACGAGACGTCCGTCGCGTACGCCGCCACGGTCGCCTTCCTCGCCGCCCTCGCCCTGCTCGCCCAGTGGCTCCGCTCCCGCCGCACGCCGGAACGTGTCACCTGCCCCCAGACGTGACCCGCACCCCGCCCGCCGCCCGTCCATGGCTCCCGAGGTGCCCGACGGGCCGGCCGCGGCCGGCCCCTCATCGGCCGACCACCGGGTCGGTCCCCGGTCGGCCACCGGTCGAGAACCAGTCACGGACGACCGCGTTCCGACGCACCCCCACCGGTCCGTGTCAGAACCCTTGACAACGATGTCAGACGCGTGATCTAGTCCGCTTCCAGTCAGCCGGATGCCGTTGATTGCGCTGCGAGGGGGGCCCGACGCGATGACCTGCACACCGCTTCCTTCCCGTGCTGAGTTCCCATGCCTGAGGCACCCGCATACACGAGCGCCGGCCCCCAC
>NZ_JBHWZP010000151.1:0-22465 GCF_042728395.1 Streptomyces sp. NPDC060205 | reverse complement strand
GCGATGGCGGGCGCCCCTTACTCGTACCCCTGCGGTCCGTCAGGCCAGGCGTACGACGGCCCGGGACATGCCCAGCACCTTCTGGCCCGCGCTCATCGCGACGAGGTCGACGCGGACGGTGTTGTCGTCGAGCTTGACGGCGACCTTGCCGCTGACCTCGATCGTGGCGCCCTCGTCGTCGTTCGGGACGACGACGGGCTTGGTGAAGCGGACGCCGTACTCGACGACCGCGCCCGGGTCGCCGACCCAGTCGGTGACGACCCGGATCGCCTCGGCCATGGTGAACATGCCGTGCGCGATGACGTCAGGGAGGCCGACCTCCTTGGCGAACTTCTCGTTCCAGTGGATCGGGTTGAAGTCCCCCGAGGCGCCCGCGTACTGCACGAGCATGGCGCGGGTCACTCCGAAGGTCTGGGCCGGCAGCTCGGTGCCGACCTCGACGTCGTCGTACGCGATCTTCGCGCTCATCGGTTCACGCCCCCTCGGCCGCACGGGACACGAGCTTGGTCCACGCGGTCACCACGTGCTCGCCGGACTCGTCGCGGACCTCGCCACGGATGTCCAGGATGTCGTTGCCCGCCATCGACTTGATCGCCTCGATCGTGGAGGTGACCGTGAGCCGGTCCCCCGCGCGCACCGGGCGGCGGTGGACGAACTTCTGGTCGCCGTGCACGACCCGGCTGTAGTCGAGACCCAGTTGCGGGTCCTGGACGACCTGCCCGGCGGCCTTGAAAGTGATCGCGAACACGAAGGTCGGCGGCGCGATCACATCGGGGTGACCGAGGGCCTTGGCCGCGTCCGGATCCGTGTAGGCGGGGTTCGGATCTCCCACCGCTTCCGCGAATTCACGGATCTTCTCCCGGCCGACCTCGTACGGGTCGGTGGGCGGGTAGGACCGCCCCACGAAGGACTGGTCGAGCGCCATCGGCTCGGCACCTCCTGGTTCGCACTGGTTCGCAGCTGGTGTTCAACGACGCGAGGCCGCCCCCCGATTACAGGGGACGGCCTCGTGAACGAGCCTTTTTTATCGCGTTTCGCGGTGCGCGGTGTGCGAGTTGCAACGCGGGCAGTGCTTCTTCATCTCCATGCGATCCGGGTTGTTACGCCGGTTCTTCTTGGTGATGTAGTTCCGCTCCTTGCACTCCACGCAGGCCAGCGTGATCTTCGGGCGGACGTCGGTGGCAGCCACGTGAGTGCTCCTTGACGGACGGATGGGACATGGATTAACGCATAGAAGAGTAACCGATCGAAGGACCGACCCCGCAATCGGCTACCGTCAGTAGCGGTGACCGGACTTGAACCGGTGACACAGCGATTATGAGCCGCTTGCTCTACCGACTGAGCTACACCGCTTTGATGTGATCAGTTCCCGTCTTTCGACGGGAACTTCCCACACCAGAGCCCCAATACGGAATCGAACCGTAGACCTTCTCCTTACCATGGAGACGCTCTACCGACTGAGCTATTGGGGCGAGCGATGAAGACATTACACGCTCGGCAGCCGATCGCCCAAATCCGTTTCGCGGCACCTGCCCGGGCCCGTTCCCGGGTCCTCACCGGCTGTTCCACCCGCCTCCGCGGCCCGGCGGACCACACCGGTACGACTATTCCGCTCCTCCTCGATGTGCGCCGATCGTCACCCTAGGCTCGACTCACGCTGCGTGATCTTGTGCCCCTCCCGCGCAGCCGCCGAGCACCGGGAGCGCGATGCCAGACAGCCAGCCGCAGCCGCACCACTCCTCGTCGGGCTCCTCGTCCTCGTCGGGCTCCTCCGGTTCCTCGGGCCCGTCCGGCCGGACCAACGGGTCCGACCTGCTGCTCTGCGGTGCGCGGCTCACCGACGGCCGGCTCGTGGACGTACGGCTGGCCGGCGGACGCATCGAGGCGGTCGGCACGGCGGGCAGCCTCACCGCCCACACCGCGCGCGTGGACCTCTCCGGACATCTGCTCCTGCCGGCCCCGGCCGAGCCCCACGCCCACGGCGACACGGCCCTGTCGGCCGACGGCGAGGGCCCGGTCTCGTACGAGGGCCAGGAGGTCCAGCGCCGTACGACCGAGGCCGCTCTCCTGCAGCTCGGGCACGGGGCGACCGCCGTCCGCTCGCACGTGCGCGTGGGCGACGTGCAGGGGCTGGGCTCGATGGCGGCGGTGCTCCAGGCGCGGCGCGCGCTGCGCGGGCTCGTCGAGCTGACGGTCGTGGCGATGCCCCGGGTGCTCACCGGACTCGCCGGGGCCGACGGACTGGCGATGCTGCGGGACGCGGTGAAGATGGGCGCCTCCGTAGTGGGCGGTTGTCCGGATCTGGACCCGGATCCCACGGGCTATGTGGAGGCGGTCCTGGAGGTCGCCTCGGAGCAGGGCTGCCCGGTCGATCTGCACACGGACGGTGACGATCCGGCGCGACTGGCACGCCTCGCGGCGATGGCGGGCGGGCTGCGGCCCGGAGTGACGCTCGGCCCCTGCGGAGGGCTGAGCCGGCTGCCCTCCGAGGTGGCCTCACGATCGGCCGACCAGCTCGCCGCGGCCGGTGTGACCGTCGTCTGCCTGCCCCAGGGCGGCTGTTCGGGCGTGGACCGCCGCGGCACGGCTCCGGTACGGCTGCTGCGCGCGGCCGGGGTACGGGTCGCGGCCGGGAGCGGCGCTCTGCGGGACCTGTCGAACCCCGTGGGCCGCGGAGACCCGCTGGAGGCGGCGTACCTGCTGGCCTCGCGCTACGGGCTGCGGTCCACCGATGCCTACGACGCGGTGAGTTCATCGGCGCGGGCGGTGCTGGGGCTGCCCGAGGTGCGCGTGGAGGCCGGCTTCCCGGCGGAACTGCTCGCGGTGCGCGGGGACCGGCTCGACGGCGCGCTGTCGCTGGCGTACAGCCGGATCGTGGTGCACCGGGGGCGTGTGGTGGCGCGGACGAGCGCGGTGCGGGAGTACTGCAGCTCGGCGGCGGCCGTGGCGCTGGATCTGCCGCGCCAGGGGCGTACGGGGCAGTCGTGAGCGGGTGCGGCGAGGCGGCGGGGCGTGGGTCGCGGGTCGCGGGTCTCGGTGAGATGCGCGGCACGCGCGCGTGGGTGCCGTCGACCTCCACGCGCGCGTGCGTTCGTCTGCTGTGTGGCTGATGCACTTGCCGGTGGTGCAGGTGCCGGTGGACGCGGCTGCGGGCGGACGGGGTGTCAGAAGCCGCCCAGCAGACCGCTGGTGAACGGGTTGCCCGGGCCGCCGAACTCCCCCGCCGGCAGTTTCGTGGCGCCGGACGGGGCGCTGATGTCCCCGGCCTCGCCGAACGTGACCACCAGCGGGACCTTGGCGCCCTTCGGGTCGTCCGCCAGGGTGGCGAGGTCGACGGAGACGCGGGTCAAGTCACCGTTCTTCAGTGAGAAGTCGACGGCGACCTTCTTGTCGGGAGCGTCCTTCAGGTCCTCGTCGGTGGGCAGTTCGGCGCCCGCCGGGAGTTCGCCGGCCAGCGGCCGCAGCTTGTCGAGGATGCCGGTGAGCAGGTCGCGGAACGAGGCCTTGGCGACGACCCGTTCGACGCCGTCGCTGCCTCCCTTGTCGCTGAAGGTGACCTCGCGGGCGACGACCGAGCGCACGGCCTTGAGGATCTTCTGCTGGGTCCTGCTGTCGATCTCGTCGCCGGGCTTGCCCTTGCCGTCCTCGCCGCCCTTGCCGGTGGCGTCCTTCGCGGCACGGTCGAGTTCGCGGTTGTCGACCTTGACCCACTTGCCCTCAAGTACCGGCCTGAGCTCCTTCTCGCTCTCGGGGAGCTCGTCGGCGGTCGGCAGGGGGAAGCCCATCGCCTCACCGAACGCCTTCATGTCGGCCCGGTAGTACGTGTAGTCGCCGACGAGGCGGTACTCGGCCAGCACACCGTCGGGTCCCGAGACCGACATCCCCGTACCGACGAGATCCTTCTCACCCGATGCGGCGAGCGGCTTGCGCGACTCGACCGACACCTTGATGCGTACTCCGGCGAACAGTTTCGCGAGCTCGGGCGGCATCTCCTCGCCGGGCTCCTCCTCCCCGGCCAGCTTCACGAGCGCCGAGGGCTTGGCGTCGAGCCCCAACTCGAAGGCGAGCGACTTCTTTTCGCCGAGCCCCTCGACGGCCCGGTCCACCTTCTGACCGGCGGTGAGATTCTCCACCGTGCCGCAGGCGGCCACTGCGCAGAGCAGGGCGGTGGTGCATCCGACGGCGGTGAGCGTCCTGCGTATGACAGGGCTCTTGCGGGCGGCGGGGCTCTTGCGTGTGGCGGTGATGACGGTCTCCTTATGACGCCTGACGGCGTCCCCTCGTACAGCGTGATCTCTCAAGAGACTCACGAGTTATCCACAGGGTTGTGCGGCGAGTGTCTCCATCCGGGCGTACGGTCGGAAACATGCGCATTGTTATCGCTGGAGGTCATGGTCAGATCGCGTTGCGGCTTGAGCGGCTGCTCTCCGCGCGCGGTGACGAGGTGGCGGGGATCATCCGCCGAGCCGAGCAGAGCGACGACCTGCGGGCGGCCGGCGCCGAGCCGGTGCTCTGCGATCTGGAGTCGGCTTCGGAGGAGGAGGTCGCCGCGCAGCTGCGGGGCGCGGACGCCGCGATCTTCGCGGCGGGCGCGGGTCCGGACAGCGGGGCGGCCCGCAAGGAGACCGTGGACCGGGGAGCCGCGGTGCTCTTCGCGGACGCGGCGGCCCGGGCCGGGGTACGACGCCATGTGGTCGTCTCCTCCATGGGCGCGGATCCGGAGCACCCCGGGGACGAGGTCTTCGACGCGTATCTGCGTGCCAAGGGCGAGGCCGACGCGTACGTACGCGCTCATCGCGGCCTGGACTGGACGATCCTGCGCCCCGGCATGCTGACGAACGACGCGGGCAAGGGCCTCGTCCGTCTGGAGGCCGCCACGGGCCGCGGACCCGTCCCGCGCGACGATGTCGCCGCGGTCCTCGCGGAGCTGGTGGACACCCCGGCGACCGCCGGCCTGACCCTGGAACTGATCAGCGGTTCCACGCCGGTGTCGGTGGCGGTCAAGTCGGTCGCGGGGAACTGACGGGAGGCGGTCCGAGGGGCGCGGCCCGGGGGTTCTCAGCGCGGCTCGGGGGTCCTCAGCGCGGCTCGGGGGTCCTCGGTGCAGCTTGGTGCGGCTTAGTGCGGCTCGTTTCGGCTCAGAAGAGCGGGAGCTGGCCGGGGAAGTCCGCCACGACGTATCCGTCCAGCGCCGGCTGGGAGGCCCCCAGCTCGGCCTGCCTGCGCGACCCGGGGCAGGACACGAGTTCCCCGCTCCCCCGCGCCCCCGCCGGGTCGTGCCGGGCGAACCGCCCGGCGACGACGGCGATCTCGCGACGGCACTCGGGGCAGATCCGGCGACGTGAGGACATGGGGTCAGGGTACGGAGCGAACGCGCGGCGCGGCTGCTGGGGCGCTCCGCGTTCCCGGGGCCCTGGGACGGGGCGCGCCGCCGACCGCCGGGCCCGGAGGGGCCCGTACACGAAGAAACCCTCTCTGAAATGCGTACTCGCATTTCAGAGAGGGTTTCTTCTCTCAGCGTGGCGGCGCCAGGATTCGAACCTGGGAAGGCTGAGCCGGCAGATTTACAGTCTGCTCCCTTTGGCCGCTCGGGCACACCGCCGGGGTTGCTGCCATTCGAACCGTCTTTCGGCGGCGCTCCGTGGCAACGACGTAAACGATACCCGATGCCCGGGGGTGCTTCGCCACTCGATTGATCGGTGCTCGGAGGGAAGGGGGTGGCTAGGCTTATGCGGATGCGGCCCGGGACCGAAGCGGGTTCGGCGGCCGCCACTACGCACCCCGATACAAGGAGCCACAGGACATGGCCGACTCCAGTTTCGACATCGTCTCGAAGGTCGAGCGGCAGGAGGTCGACAACGCCCTCAACCAGGCCGCCAAGGAGATCTCGCAGCGCTACGACTTCAAGAACGTGGGCGCCTCCATCTCCTGGTCCGGCGAGAAGATCCTCATGGAGGCGAACTCCGAGGAGCGGGTGAAGGCCATCCTCGACGTGTTCGAGACCAAGCTGGTCAAGCGCGGCATCTCGCTGAAGGCGCTGGACGCCGGTGAGCCGCAGCTCTCCGGCAAGGAGTACAAGATCTTCGCCTCGATCGAGGAAGGCATCTCCCAGGACAACGCGAAGAAGGTCGCGAAGATCATTCGCGACGAGGGCCCGAAGGGTGTGAAGGCGCAGGTGCAGGGCGACGAGCTGCGGGTCAGCTCGAAGAGCCGTGACGACCTCCAGGCCGTGCAGGCCCTGCTCAAGGGCAAGGACTTCGACTTCGCGCTGCAGTTCGTCAACTACCGGTGACGTACCGGCCGTTCCACGGACGCCGGCCGGGCGTACGAGAAAGGGTGGGCACCTCGGGTGCCCACCCTTCTCGCCTGCCGGCTGCGGCCTCGGGGGCGCGCACTCAGTCGCGCGAGTTGCCGAACAGGATGCGGTAGCCGATCAGCAGAACCAGCGCGCCGCCGATCGCGGCGGCCCAGGTGGCTCCGTCGTAGAAGCTCTTGGAGATCGGGTGGTCCAGCCAACGGGCTGATATCCAGCCGCCGATGAAGGCGCCCGCGACGCCGATCAGTGTCGTGCCGATGAAGCCGCCCGGATCGCGTCCCGGCAGCAGGAACTTGGCTATGGCTCCGGCCAGCAGCCCCAGAATGATCCAGCTGATGATGCCCATGCCGTGAACCTGCCCCTTCGTGCTGTACCTGTGCTGTGATCCTGCTCGCACAAGGCTGTGGTCATACCGCTCTCGGCAGTTTCTTGTCGTTCTGTGTCTCGCTCTTGTGTTCGCTCTCTGTTGCCGAGGAGGACGTCGGCGCGACGCCGGGCGGTTGCACCGATCAGTAGGGTGCGGTCCATGACACAGTCCGATCCCGCCCGGCCCGCTTCGTCCGGGGCCGCGGCCGGCGCCGGATCCGTGAGCGGCACGGCCGAGCTGCGGCGGACGCTCGGCCTCGGGGACGCCGTGGTCATCGGCCTCGGCTCGATGATCGGTGCGGGGATCTTCGCCGCGCTGGGGCCCGCGGCACGGGCCGCCGGGTCCGGGCTGCTCCTCGCGCTGGGGATCGCGGCCGTCGTCGCCTACTGCAACGCGACCGCTTCGGCACGCCTCGCCGCCCGGTATCCCGCGTCGGGCGGAACGTACGTGTACGGCCGCGAGCGGCTCGGCGAGTTCTGGGGACATCTGGCGGGCTGGTCGTTCGTCGTGGGCAAGACCTCCTCGTGCGCGGCGATGGCGCTCACCGTGGGCACGTACGTGTGGCCGGGGCAGGCGCACGCGGTGGCCGTCGGGGCGGTGGTGGCGCTGACCGCGGTGAACTACGGCGGTGTGCAGAAGTCCGCGTGGCTGACGCGGGTGATCGTCGCGGTGGTCCTCGCGGTCCTCGCCTGCGTCGTGGTCGTCTGTCTGACCTCGGGCGACTCCGATGCCGGGCGGATCGGCACGGGCGTCTCCGGGGGTGCCTCAGGGGTGCTCCAGGCGGCCGGACTGCTGTTCTTCGCCTTCGCCGGGTACGCGCGGATCGCGACCCTCGGCGAGGAGGTACGGGATCCGGCGCGCACCATTCCGCGCGCGATCCCGCTCGCTCTGGGTATCGCCCTGGTCGTGTACGCGGCCGTGGCGGTGGCTGTCCTCTCCGTGCTGGGGCCGACGGGGCTCGGGCGGGCGACGGCGCCGCTCGCCGACGCGGTGCGCGCCGCCGGTGCGCCGGGGCTCGTCCCGGTCGTACGGGTGGGTGCCGCGGTGGCGGCGCTCGGCTCCCTTCTCGCGCTGATCCTGGGGGTGTCGCGGACGACGCTGGCCATGGCCCGTGACCGGCATCTGCCGGGCGGGCTGGCCGCCGTGCATCCGCGCTTCCAGGTGCCGCACCGGGCGGAGCTCGCCGTCGGGGCGGTGGTCGCGGTGCTGGCCGCGACGGTGGATGTGCGGGGTGCGATCGGCTTCTCCTCCTTCGGGGTGCTGGTGTACTACGCGATCGCCAACGCCTCGGCGTGGACGCTGGATTCGGCGGCCGTGTCGCGGGCCCTGCCGGCGGTGGGCCTTGCGGGATGCCTGACGCTGGCTCTCGCCCTGCCGTGGGTGTCCGTGGCCGTGGGGGCCTGTGTGCTGGGGCTGGGAGCGGTTGTGTACGGGGTGCGGCGGGGGTTTCGCGCGCGTTGACGACCCGTGCGCGCGGTCGCCCTCACGGGCGGGGGCCCTCACGGGCGTGGGGGTATCGGGGGCCGGTGGGTGCGTGCGGGTCGGTGGGGGCTGGGTGCGCAGTTCCCCGCGCCCCTGAGGGGGAGGGGCCCTGGGCCGCTTCCGATCGTGCGGGTCGTCGTGGGTTGCTCGCGCCGTTCCCCGCGCCCCTGAGGGGGAGGGCCTGGGGCCGGTTCCGATCGTGCGGGTTGTCGTGGGGTGCTCGCGCCGTTCCCCGCGCCCCTTGCGGGGGCGGCGGGCTGGAGGCGTTCGCTATGACGCTTGTGCCGTTGTCGTCCGTGTGCGGAAGTCGGGCCAGGGGGTCAGGTCCGTGTCGTCGTTCAGTTCGTCGTACCAGCCGGTGCCCTGGAGCCAGGTGTCGAGCCAGGCCGTGAGGGTGGGCGCGTCCACGTACCAGGCGTGGTCGGCGTCGTCGGCGTTCGGCTCGAACAGGAGCACCGGGGCGTCCGGCGTACGGCAGTCCACGCACGCGTACATTCCGCAGCCCCAGTGCGATATCGGCAGGATGCCTTCCGGCCAGGGCCAGTCGGGGTCCTGGCGACCGCTCTCGCGGTGGGCGAGATACTGCGCGACAACCGCCGGCTCTCCCGAGGGCGGGCTGTCGAGCAGGGGCAGCAGACCGTACTCCGGGCCGAACCCTCCGTCCCCTATCCGCAGATAGAGCGCGGCGAGCAGCGGCGGGACGGAGAAGCCGAGGGCGGACTCGGCGCGCGCGAGCGTTGCGGCGTCCACGGGGTCGGGGAGCGAAGGCCAGCCCCACGGCCGCGAGTTCCGCGCCTCCGCGAGGACACGTACCAGCAACTGCTCGGTCTCGGTCATGTGTTCATGATGCAGCGCGCCACTGACATTCGGGCCGACCTGTGGACAACCCTCGAAAGCTCTCCAGGAAGCTCTCCCGGCCGAGGGTGCCACGGGGCCCGGATCTCGGCGTCCTCGGGGTCGGCGTCGTACACCGTCGAGGTGTACTTGGGCCTGCGCGCCCCGGCGCCGCCCTAGCGGACCGACGACGTGAAGGGCTGGTCCGTACGCACGATCTCGCGGCCCAGGGGGAACAGCGAGACCGGGATCAGCTTGAAGTTGGCGATGCCCAGCGGGATGCCGATGATCGTGACGCACTGGATGAGGCCCGTGACGATGTGCGCGAGGGCCAGCCACCAGCCGGCGAGGATCAGCCAGAGGATGTTGACGATGAAGGACGGCGCGCCCGCGTCGCGGCGCTCGACCGTCGTCCGGCCGAACGGCCACAGCGCGTAGGCACCGATACGGAAAGCGGCCACGCCGAACGGGATCCCGATGATCGTGATGCAGAGCAGCACGCCCGCGAGCAGGTAGCCGAGGAACAGCCAGAAGCCGCTCAGGACGAGCCAGATGATGTTGAGGATTGTCTTCACTGGTGGCGACCTGCCATCTGTTCGAGCCGGGCGATGCGCTCCGCCATGGGCGGGTGCGTTGAGAACATTTTGGACAGTCCCTGGCCCGGACGGAAGGGGTTGGCGATCATCATGTGGCTCGCCGTCTCGATACGCGGCTCCGGAGGCAGCGGCAGTTGCTTCGTGCCCGCCTCCAGCTTGCGCAGGGCGCTCGCGAGGGCCAGCGGGTCGCCGGTGAGCTGCGCGCCGGACGCGTCCGCCTCGTACTCCCTGGAGCGGCTGATGGCCAGCTGGATGACGGTCGCGGCGAGCGGGCCGAGGATCATGATCATCAGCATGCCGAGGAGGCCGGGGCCGTCGTCGTCGTTGGAGCGGCCGATCGGGATCAGCCAGGCGAAGTTGACCAGGAACATGATCACGGAGGCCAGTGCGCCGGCGACGGACGAGATGAGGATGTCGCGGTTGTAGACGTGGCTCAGTTCGTGGCCGATGACGCCGCGCAGCTCCCGCTCGTTCAGGATGCGCAGGATGCCCTCGGTGCAGCACACGGCGGCGTTGCGGGGGTTACGGCCCGTCGCGAACGCGTTCGGTGCTTCCGTCGGGGAGATGTACAGGCGCGGCATGGGCTGGCGGGCCTGTGTGGAGAGCTCGCGGACCATTCTGTAGAGCGCCGGGGCCTCGAATTCGCTCACCGGGCGCGCGCGCATCGCGCGTAGAGCCAGTTTGTCGCTGTTCCAGTACGCGTACGCGTTCGTCCCGATCGCGATGACCAGTGCGACGACGAGGCCCATACGCCCGAAGAAACTGCCGATGACGATGATGAGTGCGGACAGTCCCCCGAGGAGTACGGCGGTCCTGAGCCCGTTGTGCCGGCGGTGCACGGTACGCCCTCCAAATCGTGCGGCAGGGGAACCCTTGCTTGTCGATCTCTGACGTCACTGGTTCCGTGACTCCACGGTCCAGTGGACCCTCCCTCACTGGTCAACGCCAGGCGGGGAGCACTAGTTCCCTTGTGCGCCAGGGCTGGCGCGTCGGCTGTCCGGGTGACGTGCCGGCGGCCCCGCACGCGTGCGTGCGGGGCTGTGGGCCTTCACGCGTGCGTGAGAGGTGCGGGGACGGCGTCAGAAAAGGCCGGTGTCCGAGAAGCGGAGGATGAGCTGGGGTGCCCCGGAGAGCGCGACGCCCAGGACGGCGGTCAGGGCGATGGCCGCGGTGAGGGGGGCCGGGACGCGGTGCGACTCGGGCTCGCCCTCGGGGGCGCGGAACAGCAGGGTCGTCCACTGGAGGTAGTAGAAGAGCGCGATCACGACGTTGACGGCCATGACCACCGCGAGCCAGCCGAGTCCCGCCTCGACGGCCGCCGAGAAGACGGTGACCTTCGCGAAGAGGCCGATGATGCCCGGCGGCAGCCCGGCCAGGCAGAGCAGGAAGAAGCCCAGGACGAGCGCGGCGAGGGGGCGGGAGGCGTACAGGCCGCGGTAGTCGCTGAGCCGGTTCAGCGGCTTCGTGCGGGCCACCAGGGCGGCCACCGCGAAGGCTCCGAGGTTCACGGCGGCGTACATGAGGGCGTACGCGACGGTGGAGCCGACGGCCTTCCGGGCGTCCTCGGAGTACGCGGCGGCGGCGATCGGCACCAGGAGGTAGCCGGCCTGTCCCACGGAGGACCAGGCGAGGAGCCGTACCGCGCTGTACGCGCGCGTGGCCACTTGCCGCAGGGCGCCGACGTTGCCGATCGTCATGGTGAGTGCGGCGAGTGCGGCGAGTGCCGGGCCCCAGACGTCCGCGTACGACGGGAGGGCGATCACGGTGACGAGGATCAGGCCGGAAAAGCCGACCGCCTTGCCGACGACCGACAGGTAGGCGGCGACCGGGAGGGGGGCTCCTACGTAGGTGTCGGGTACCCAGAAGTGGAAGGGCACGGCGGCCGTCTTGAAGGCGAAGCCCACGAGGGTGAGGACGACGCCCGCCTGGGCGAGCGTGTGCAGTTGCGGGTCGACTTCCTCGATCCTGGTGGCGATCTGCGTGAGGTACAGGGTGCCGGTCGACGCGTAGACGAAGCTGACGCCCATGAGGCTGACGGCGGTCGCGGTGACCGAGGACAGGAAGAACTTCAGGGCCGCTTCGGAGGACTTCCGGTCACCGTGCTTGATGCCGACGAGGGCGAAGGCGGGCAGGGAGGCGACCTCCAGGGCGACGATCAGCGTGGCCAGGTCGCGCGAGGCGGGCAGCAGGGCGGCGCCGGCGGCCGAGGAGAGCAGCAGGAACCAGAACTCCCCTTCGGGGAGTGCCTTGTCGGTGTCTCCGCCGGCATCCTGGCCCGCGTCCTTCAGGGTGGTCATCGACAGGAGTGCCGCGAGGAGCGCGCCGCCGAGGACGAGGAACTGGATGACCAGCGTGAACCGGTCCGCCGTGTAACTGCACACGTCCGTGTCGCCCGCCAGGCAGAACGTGGAGCGGTCGCCGTCCAGGAGGGGCAGCAGGGCCAGCGCGGCGAGGGCGAGCCCCGCGACGGAGACCCAGCCGAGCAGGGCCTTCTTCCTGCCGTCCACGAAGAGGTCGGCGACGAGCACCGCGAGTGCGACGACCGCCGCGATGGTGGGCGGGGCGATCGCGAGCCAGTCGACGGACTGCACCAGGGACGCTGCCTGGTCCTGGGTCTGGGGGCTCATCGGGTGCCTCCTGAGAGGAGCTGCTGCACGGCCGGGTCGGTCAGGCCGAGGAGTGCCTTGGGCCAGAGCCCGGCGACGACGGTGAGGACGACGAGCGGGGTCCAGGCGGCGAACTCGTACGTCCGGACGTCGGCGAGCTCCGGACTCCCCTGCTCAGAGCGCTCCGCGTGCTGCGCGGTGTCGCCCATGCAGACCCGGCGGACCACGACGAGCATGTACGCGGCCGTGAGCAGGGTGCCGAACGCGGCGATCGCCATGAACGTCAGGAACGCGGGCCTGCTGAGACCGTCCGCGGGGTCGAACGCACCGAACAGCGCGAGCATCTCGCCCCAGAACCCGGCGAGGCCCGGCAGTCCGAGCGAGGCGACGGCGGCGAAGGCGAGCAGACCGCCCAGGCGCGGGGCACGGCCGTAGAGCGCGGCCCCGGTCGTCCGCGCCAGGCTGTCGAGGTCGGTCGTGCCCGTGCGGTCCTTGAGCGCGCCGACGAGGAAGAAGAGCAGGCCGGTGATGAGGCCGTGGGCGATGTTCGCGAACAGCGCGCCGTTCACGCCGGTCGGGGTCATCGACGCGATGCCGAGGAGTACGAAGCCCATGTGGCCGACCGAGGAGTACGCGATGAGGCGTTTGAGGTCGCCCTTCGCGCCCTGCTTGGCGAGCGCCAGGCAGGCCAGCGAGCCGTAGATGATCCCGACGACCGCGAAGGCCGCGAGATACGGGGCGAAGGTGCTCATGCCGTCGGGTGTGATCGGCAGCAGGATCCGGACGAACCCGTACGTGCCCATCTTCAGCAGGACTCCGGCCAGCAGGACCGAGCCGACGGTCGGGGCGGCGGTGTGCGCGTCCGGCAGCCAGCTGTGCAGCGGCCACATCGGCGTCTTGACCGCGAGCCCGATCCCGATCGCCAGAACGGCGATGACCTGCACCGATGTGGTCAGCGGGGGGTGATTGTCAGTGGCGAGTGCCACCATGTCGAAAGTGCCCGCCTTGATTCCGATCAGGAGCAGGCCCAGCAGCATGACCACGGAACCGAGCAGTGTGTAGAGGATGAACTTCCAGGCGGCCTGGGTTCGTTGCTCACCGCCCCAGCGGGCGATGAGGAAGTACATCGGGATGAGCACCATCTCGAACGCGAGGAAGAACAGAAGCAGGTCGAGGACGGCGAAGGTCGCGAGGGTGCCGGACTCCAGCACGAGGACGAGCGCCACGAATGCCTTCGGGGACGGGCCCGACGGCATCTT
The DNA here is from genome assembly GCF_042728395.1 of Streptomyces sp. NPDC060205. Lineage (NCBI taxonomy): Bacteria > Bacillati > Actinomycetota > Actinomycetes > Kitasatosporales > Streptomycetaceae > Streptomyces > Streptomyces sp. NPDC060205. Next base: position 9,005 of record NZ_JBHWZP010000151.1, on the reverse strand, counting down.
GAAGTAGGAGTACAGCGCGCACAGGAAGGTCAGCAGCGCGGTCAGCACGAGGAGGGGGAGGGAGATGCCGTCGATGCCGAGGTGGATCCGCACGTCGAGTGCGGGGATCCAGCTGATGTCCGTCGTGGCCTGCATCTTCGACGGATGGTCGTGGTCGAAGCCGAGCGTGAGGACGATCGCGGCGATGAGTACGGCGCCTGTGACGGTCGTGCCGTGCCGCAGCACGGCCTGCTCGGGCGACTTCCCCTTCAGCCCGGGCGGGGCCGGCAGGAGAGCGGCGGCGGCCCCGATGAGCGGGGCGACGACGATGAACGCCAGAAGAAACTGCATCACGGACTCGTTGATATCGATCACGCCTGCTCACGCTCCCGCGGTGGCGACGAGGAGGGCGGCGACCACCAGGACGACGGTGCCGGCGAGCAGCGCGCTCACATAGGTCTGCAGATTGCCGGTCTGGGCGCGACGGACGGCGGTGCCGAGCCAGCGGGGCAGGGCGCCCGCGCCGCGCACGTAGGTGTCGACGACCTCGCGGTCGAGGAAGCGGACGAGGGTGGCCGCGGCCTGGACCGGGCGGACGAAGAGCGCCGCGTACACCGCGTCCAGGTGGAAGCCGACGGCCGCGTGGCGGTGCAGCGGGCCGAGCAGCAGGCGGCCGGGATCCGCCGGGTCGGGCGCGGAGGCCACGTTGCCGTACGCGGGTGCGTGGCTGGCGATGGCCTCGGCCTCGACCAGTCCGGCGTCGGCGTCCGGGTGGGCGGCGACCGCGCCCAGCGGGACGCGGCCGGCCATGGCGGTGGTGTGCCGCCACGCGCCGTAGGTGACGATGCCGCCGACCAGGGCGACGCCCGTGCCGAGGACGGCCGTGGCGAGGGTCGGGGTGAGGTCCCGGCCGTCGAACCAGTCGGGGAGCACACCGGTGGCGAGTCCGAAAGCGAGTGACGGGAGGGCGAGCAGCCACAGCACGGAGTTCATGGCCACGGGCTGCTTGCCGTGGTCGGGGGCCTCGGTGCCGTGGCCGTGGAAGGCGAGCAGCCACAGACGCATCGCGTAGGCGGCGGTGAGCAGGGCCGTCACCAGGCCGGAGACGAGGACGATCCAGCCCGCCGCTCCGGGGACGCTCTCGGCGTGGCCGACGGCGGCGTGCTCGGCGGCCCCGAGGACGGACTCCTTGGAGAAGAAGCCGCTGAAGGGCGGGATCGCGGCGAGCGCGAGGAGCGCCACGGTCATCGTCCAGTAGGCGTCGGGGACGCGGGCGCGCAGGTCCTTCATGCGGGACATGGCGGCCAGCGAGTTGGTGCCGGCGGCGTGGATGATCACGCCGGCCGCAAGGAACAGCAGCGCCTTGAAGGCGCCGTGGGCGAGGAGGTGGAAGACGGCGGCACCGCGGTCGCCGACGGCGAGGGCGCCGGTCATGTAGCCGAGCTGGCCGATCGTCGAGTAGGCGAGGACACGCTTGATGTCGTCCTGGGCGAGCGCGGCGAGGGCCGAGCCGGCCATCGTCACGGCGGCCATCACGGCGAGGACGACCAGTGCGGCCGCGGAGGCGGCGAAGACCGGGAGGAGCCGGGCGATGAAGTAGACACCGGCGGCGACCATCGTCGCGGCGTGGATCAGCGCGGAGACGGGTGTGGGGCCCGCCATCGCGTCGGGGAGCCAGGTGTGGAGCGGGAACTGCGCCGACTTGCCCGCCACACCGGCGAGGAGCAGCAGGGCGATCAGCGTGGGGTGGTCGAGTCCGCCGCTCGCGACGCTGCCGAGGATCCTCGTGATGCGGAACGACCCGGTGTCGGCGGCGAGCGCGAACAGACCGATCAGGAAGGGGACGTCGCCGAGTTTGGTGACCAGGAAGGCCTTGATGGAGGCGGCGCGTGCCTCCGGGGTCTCCCAGTAGTGGCCCACCAGGAAGTACGAGCAGATGCCCATGATCTCCCAGCCGACCAGCAGCACCATCAGGTCGCCGGAGTAGACGACGAGCAGCATGGCGGAGGTGAAGAGGGAGACGAGAGCGGCGTACGAGGTGTAGCGCGGGTCGTGGCGCAGGTAGCCCGTCGAGTAGATCTGCACGCAGGTCGCGACCAGGCCGACGAGGATCGCGACGAGGGCGGCGAAGCCGTCGATGTGCAGGGCGAGTTCGACGGGGACGGAACCGGTCGGGGTGAGCTCGGTCGCCGCGTCCACGGCCTGTCCGCCGCCCTGGCGTACGGCGACGACCACGGCGAGTGCGAGGGCGGCGACGGAGGGCAGGACGGCGAGGGGACGGGCGAAGCCGGGGGCCGTACGGCCCAGGAGCAGGCCGGCCACGGCGCCCAGGAACGGAAGGAGGGGGACGAGGACGGCGAGGGTGGTCGTGGTCACGCGGTGGCCTCAGCCTTCTCGGCCGGTTCGCTCCGGGCGGACCCGGAGCCGTCGGAGTGGTCGGAGTCGTCGTCGGGAGCGCCGTCATCGCCGGGCTCGGCGGTGTCGCGGAGCCTGTCGATGTCCGCGGTGCCGCGGTTGCGGTGCACGGCGAGGACGATCGCGAGGCCGATGCCGATCTCGGCGGCGGCGATGGCGATGGTGAACAGGGTCAGGGCCTGGCCGGAGTGCAGGGTGTCCCGGGCGGTCTTGCTGAGCCAGACGTCGAAGGCGACGAGGTTGAGGTTGACGGCGTTGAGCATCAGCTCGACGGACATCAGGACCAGGATCGCGTTGCGGCGGGCGAGGACTCCGTAGAGGCCGGTGGAGAAGAGGAGGGCGGAGAGTACGGCCGGGTAGGCGAGGTGCATCAGCGGGCGCCTTCCTTGTCGCTGTCACTCCGGGTGGCGGCGCTTCGGGTGGCGGCACTCCGTGTGGCGTCCGTCCGCGGGCTCGGAGGGCGCAGAGGGCTCGCGGTGGCGGCTCCTCCGGCCGTCGTCTCCCGCTCCTTCGCCTTCGCCCTGCGGGAGAGGACGATCGCGCCCACCAGCGCGGCGAGCAGCAGGACCGAGAGGGCCTCGAAGGGGAGCACCCAGCTCTGGAAGAGGCTCGCGCCGGTGACCGCGGTGGAGCCGGCGGCGGCCCCGTCCAGGTCGATCCATGTCGTCCGGAAGGCGTCGACGACCACCCAGACGAGGGCGGCGGCCGCGGCGAGCGCGACGGCGAGGGCGGCCCAGCGGTTGCCGGAGTCGGCGTCCGGGGAGCGGCCGATGGGCGCCCTGGTGAGCATCAGACCGAAGAGGAGGAGGACGACGACGGAACCGACGTAGATGAGGACCTGCACCCAGGCGATGAACTCGGCCGTGAGGAGGAGGTACTCGACGGCGAGGCCACCGAGGGCGACGACCAGCCACAGGGCGGCGTGCACCAGTTGCTTCGTGGTGACCGTGACGACGGCGGCGCCGAAGGTGACCAGGCCGACGAGGAGGAAAGCGATCTCGACACCGGTCGGGGAGAGGAAGCCGTGGGTCTCGGCGGCGGTCGTCGTGGCCTGCGCCGCCGAGACGGTGGCCGCGGCGGGAGTCACGATGCGCCTCCCTGGGCCTCGGCCTGGGCCTGCGCCTGGGTCGCGGCGAGCTTCTCGGCGGTCTTGCGGGCGGCGGCGATCTCCTTGGGTTCCTCGGCGCCGGGGTCGAGGGCCGGCGGGGCCGGGACGGTCCACATCCAGTCGCGGAGCTTGTCGCGTTCGTGGGTGAGTTCGTGGATGTCGGTCTCGGCGTACTCGAACTCGGGGGACCAGAAGAGGGCGTCGAAGGGGCAGACCTCGATGCAGATACCGCAGTACATGCAGAGAGAGAAGTCGATGGCGAAGCGGTCGAGGACGTTGCGGCTGCGCTCGCGGCCACCGGGAGCGGCGGCCGGGACCGTCTCCTTGTGGGAGTCGATGTAGATGCACCAGTCCGGGCACTCGCGGGCGCACAGCATGCAGACCGTGCAGTTCTCCTCGAAGAGCCCGATGACGCCGCGGGTGCGGGGCGGGAGTTCGGGCTGGGCGTCGGGGTACTGCGCGGTGACGGTCTTCTTCGTCATCGTGCGCAGGGTGACGGCCAGGCCCTTGGCCAGGCCGGAGCCGGGAAAGGGGGACATGGTTACGCGATCACCACCTTGACGACGCCGGTGAGGGCGATCTGGGCGAGGGAGAGGGGGACGAGGAGGGTCCAGGCGAGTTTCTGGAGCTGGTCCTCGCGCAGGCGCGGGTAGGTGACGCGCAGCCAGATGACGACGAAGGCGAGGACGGCCGCCTTCAGCAGGGTCCAGACCCAGCCGAGGCCGTCGGCGCCCCACGGGCCGTGCCAGCCGCCCAGGAAGAGCACGGTGGTCAGGCCGCACAGGACGACGATTCCGGCGTACTCGGCGAGGAGGAACAGAGCGAAGCGCAGACCGGTGTACTCGGTGTAGGCGCCGAAGATGATCTCCGAGTCGGCGACCGGCATGTCGAAGGGCGGGCGCTGGAGTTCGGCGAGGCCCGCCACGAAGAAGACGATCGCGCCGACGATCTGCCAGGGCAGCCACCACCACTCGAAGGCGTCGACGATGCCGGGGAGCGAGACCGTGCCGGCCGCCATGGCGACCGAGGCGGCGGTCAGCAGCATGGGGAGTTCGTACGCGAGGAGCTGGGCGGCGGTGCGCAGACCGCCGAGGAGGGAGAACTTGTTGGCCGAGGCCCAGCCCGCCATGAGCGAGCCGAGGACGCTGACGCCCATCACGGCGAGGACGAAGAAGACGCCCGCGTCGACGACCTCGCCGACCGCGCCCTCGCCCGGGCCGATCGGGATGACGAGGAGGACCATGAGATACGGCAGGAGCGCCACGGCGGGGGCGAGCTGGAAGACCCGGCGGTCCGCGTCGGCCGGGACCACGTCTTCCTTCTGGGCGAACTTCACGCCGTCCGCGACGAGTTGGGCCCAGCCGTGGAAGCCGCCCGCGTACATGGGGCCGAGGCGGCCCTGCATATGGGCCATCACCTTGTGCTCGGCCTGACCCACGATCAGGGGGAACGTCAGGAACACGACGAAGACGACGAGGAGTCGCAGGGCGACGTCGAGCGCGTCGTTCACTGCGCGCCTCCTGTGGGGCTTTCGGGATCGTCGGGGCGGTCGGGGCCGTCAGCCGCGTCAGGTTCAGGTTGGGGTTCGGGTTCTGGTTCTGGTTCTGGTTCCGGTTCGGGCGAAGGCTTGCCGGACGGTGGCTTCGCCGGTGGCGCGGGCTCGTCGAAAGCCGGGCGGGCCTGATGCCACGGCGCATCCGAACCGCGCGGCGCTGCGGGCGCCTTCGGCTCGACGGGCACGTTCGGCTCGGCGGACGCCTTCGGCTCGGCGGGCACGTTCGGCTCGGTCGGAGTCGTCGGCTCGACCGGCGCCGTGGGCGCAGGCGTGGACGCAGACGCAGGTGTGGCCGAAGCCGTCGCGGGCGGTGGCGTCGTCGTCTGGCTCGCCGAGCCGCCGGCCGCCGTGCGGGTCCGCCGGGGTGGGCGCTCGCCGCCGCCGGCGGGCGCGCCCGCCGCTCCCCTCGCACCCGCCGCGCGGCCCGCGCCACGGGCCGGGCGGGCGGGGGCCGGCGGGAGCTGGCCCTTGAGGGGACCCCATTCGTTCGGGTCGGGGACTCCCGGCGGAAGCATCTGGCGGCGTTTGGGGCCGCCGTGCTCCGACTCCCCCGGCTCCTTCGCGCCCGGCCAGGCCTTCGCCACCCGGGCCGCCAGGACGAAGTCCTTGCGCAGAGGGTGACCCTCGAAGCCCTCGGGCAGCAGGAGCGGGTCCAGGCCGGGGTGGCCCTCGAAGGTGACGCCGAACATCTCGTGGGTCTCGCGTTCGTGCCAGGCGGCGCCCGCGTAGACCTCGACGGCGGAGGGCAGGACGGGTGCGGAGTGCGGGACCGTCGTGCGGACGAGGAGACGGCGTACGGGGGCCAGTGCCACGACATGGGCCGAGACGCGGAAGCCTCCGGCCGGTTCCGTGCCGGGCTCCGGGCCCGGTTCCGTGCCGGGTTCGTCCACGGCGCTCAGCCAGTCGAAGTAGGTGCAGCCCAGGGCGTCACGCGCGCTCTCCAGGGAGGCGAGCCAGGACGCCGGGGGCACGTCGACCGTCAGCAGTCCGTACGACTCCTCGGCTGTGGCGTCCGGGCCGAAGAGTTCCGTCACGGGAGCGGGGAGCCATCCGGTCGTCCCGGTCATCGGGCGTCCTCCGCAGCCCCAGCCGAACCCGAAGCCGGGGTCGAAGCCGAAGCCGGGGTCGAAGCCGGAGCCGGCGGCTGGACGAGGCCGCTCTGGAGCGCGGCCACGGAGGGGCGGGCGGCGCCCGAGGACGCGTACCGCTCCCCCAGGGATTCCCGGGCGATCTTCTCCTGGAGTTTGAGGATGCCCTGGAGCAGCGCCTCCGGGCGGGGCGGGCAGCCCGGTACGTACACGTCGACGGGGATGATCTGGTCGACGCCCTTCGTGACGGAGTACGAGTCCCAGTACGGGCCGCCGCAGTTCGAGCAGGCGCCGAAGGAGATGACGTACTTCGGCTCGGGCATCTGCTCGTACAGGCGCTTCACGGCCGGGGCCATCTTGTCCGTGACCGTGCCGGAGACCACCATCAGGTCGGCCTGGCGCGGGCCCGGGGCGAACGGGATGACGCCGAGGCGGATGAAGTCGTGCCGTGCCATCGACGCCGCGATGAACTCGATCGCGCAGCAGGCGAGCCCGAAGTTGAAGACCCAGAGCGAGTAGCGGCGGCCCCAGTTCAGGACCACCTTCATCGGTTCGGGGGCCAGCCGGGCGAGCGCGCCCAGCCGCTTCGGCTCCGGCAGCAGCACCGGCTCGGGAACCGACGGGGCCGGGGCGGCCGGGGTCGTCGACGGGGTCGAGGCGGCCGTGGGGGTCACGTCCATGTGAGGACGCCCTTCTTGTATGCGTACAGCAGACCGACGGCCAGGAAGCCGAGGAAGAGGAACATCTCCACGAGCGTCGCCGCGCCGTAGCCGGGCGCGGCGAAGACCGTCGCCCAGGGGAAGAGGAAGATCGAGTCGACGGCGAAGATCACGTACAGGAACGCGTAGACGTAGTAGCGGACCTGGGTGTGGGCCCAGCCCTCGCCGACGGGGTCGACCCCGCACTCGTACGTCATGAGCTTCTCGGGGGTCGGGACGACGGGCCGCAGCAGGCGGCCCGCTCCGAAGGCGACGGCGACGAACAGCACGCCGACCACGGCGAGCAGTCCGACGACCGAGTAGGACTGGAAGTAGTCCGCGGCGAGAGAGGTACCGGTGGCCGCGGTACCGGCTCCGGTACCCGTGGTTCCGGTCGCCGCGACCATGGTCGGTTCCGGCACGTCCGCCCCTCGCTCCCTGGCCTGGATGACCTCGTGTGACCTGGTGTGATCCCGTGCGACAAGCCCGTACGAGTACGCGCAACCGGCCCGTACGGGTACGCGCGACGGGCCCGTACGGGTACGCGCTGCGAGCCCGCGCGGGTCCGTGGGACCACGCGTGCGCCTGCGTGCGCGCCGTGCGGTGCGCCGCGTTCGACGATCTGTACGCACCGGAGTCTAGGGCCTGCTAAAGAGACCGTAAGCAGCCCGTCACGGTTAGGCATGGTGCGGTTGTGTTCCCGGGCCGCGGTCGAAGCGGGCTGGAGCCGCCGATGGTGGGGTTTTCCCCCGGAGACGGAGGCGGCCCACCTCATGGCGCCGCGGGCCGCGGTTCGGCAAGGTGGCGCCTATGACCGAACGCATTCCGGCCGTCGACACCCTTGGCATCGGCCCCGACAGGCCGCCACCGCCGCGCTTCGCCTACGACCGGCACACCTGGAAGGAGATCGCGCATCTCCTGGCAAACCTGCCGTCGTCCCTCGTCGGCTTCACCTATGTCGTCACCGTGCTGTTCCTGGGAGCCGGGCTGACGGTGACGGTGATCGGGCTGCCGGTGCTGGCGTTCGGGCTGCTGGGCGCCCGCCAGCTGGGGAAGTTCGAGCGGTTGCGGGCCAGGGGCCTGCTCGGGGTGCGGGTGGACGAGCCGAGCCCGTTGCCGTTCCGCGGGCGGGGCGGGTTCTTCGGCTGGCTGTGGATGGCGCTGAAGGATCCCGTCGGCTGGCGGACGGTGCTCTACGAGCTGATGCGGCTGCCGTGGAGCATCATCACCTTCACCCTCATGCTGACGTCGTTGTTCGTGCTGTGGCCGGTGCTGCCGTTCCTCGCGCGCGGCCTCGCCAACGCCGACCGGGCCATGGTGCGCGCCCTGCTGTCGCCCTCCGACGAGCTGGAACAGCGGATCGCCGAGCTGGAGTCGGACCGCGGGGTGGTCGTCGACACGGCCGCGGCCGACCTGCGGCGCATCGAGCGGGACCTCCACGACGGGGCGCAGGCCCGGCTGGTGAACCTCGCGATGGGGCTCGGTCTGGCGAAGGAGAAGCTCCTGGAGGGTCAGGCGGACGAGACCGTCGCGGCCATGGTCGACGAGGCGCACGGCGAGGTGAAACTGGCGTTGCAGGAACTGCGGGACCTGGCCCGCGGGATCCACCCGGCGGTCCTCACCGACCGCGGTCTGGACGCGGCGCTGTCCTCGGTCGGCGCCCGCTGCACGGTGCCGGTGAAGGTGACGGCCGATCTGCCGGCCCGCCCGGCCGCGGCCATCGAGGGCATCGCGTACTTCACCGTCTCCGAGCTCCTGCAGAACGTCAGCAAGCACAGCGGGGCGCGGTCCGCCTCGGTCGACGTGTGGCGTTCGGAGAACCGCCTGCTCATACAGGTCCGGGACGACGGCCGCGGGGGCGCCTCCCTCGACGGCGGTACGGGGATGGCGGGGCTCGCGGACCGGCTCGGCGCGGTGGACGGGCTGTTCGTCATCGACTCGCCGGACGGCGGACCGACGACGATCACGGCGGAGCTGCCCTGGCGCGACCGGACGGAGGGCACCGGAGCGAAGCCCTGACCTCGGCCTACCCACGCCGGACTTCCCTCACGACTTCCCTAACGACTTCCCTCATGGCTTCCCTCATGAGAGGCGACGCCGCCCCCCGGTGGCAGACCCCCGCGCCGCAGTACGCCGACCACGCCCTCAGGGTGGCCCGGCGC
>NZ_JBHWZP010000150.1:0-22716 GCF_042728395.1 Streptomyces sp. NPDC060205 | reverse complement strand
GGACGGGCTGAAAGGCTGGGGCGCAGCCCCGCTTTAAGGGGCGCGGGGAACTGCGCGGCCAGCCCCCACCCACCCGCACATCACAGCCGGGCCCAGCCACCCCAAGGGGCGCGGGGAACTGCGCAGTCTTTTGGCTTGAAGGGGGGGGAGGGGCGCGCGTTCAGGCGAGCGCGCGCCGCAGGCTAGCTGTGGCCGTATTCCGACGACCCGTCCGGCCCCACCGGCACGGACCCGGAATCCGGCGAAGGCCGAAGCGGGAACGGATCCACCCGAGTCTCATCGATCACCGGCGGAGCAGGCCGCGCAGGCGTAGGCATGACCGCCGCCTCCGAATGCCCACCACATCCGTACGAGAGCGACACAACACGCCCGTCCGCCGGCGAGAACTCATTCGCACACACCCCGAACGCCTGTCCGAGCGACCCGCCCACAGGATTCAGGAACCCACAGCTGACGCACGTCGCGGGCGCGGCCTGCGCCATCGCGGTCTTCGCCCCGTACGACTCCTCCCACCGGTCCGCCGCGATGTGCAGCCCGTACCGGGACAGCACACGCGCCCGCCGCATCCCCAGCTCCTCGGCCACGGACGCGATCGACCCGCGGGACGGCACGAGCGGCAGCGCGGCCGGCGGCTGCGCCGTGATCTCGGCGTCCTCCGCCTCGGCCAGCTGGGCCATCTCCTCGGAGATCGGCGCGTTCGGAGCGGGCTCGTCCTCGCCGGAGTAGCCGGGCTCCAGACGCAGGTCCTCCGCGTCCGTGGGCAGCAGGTCCCCGGGACCCATGTCGCCCGGCCGCAGCCGCTCGCTCCACGGCACCCACTCGGGTGCCAGCAGGGCGTCGGTGCCGGGCAGCAGCACGGTCTCGTCGAGGGTGACGACCTTCGCCCGTGAGGCGCGGGCCACCGTGACGGCCCAGCGCCAGCCGCGGTAGCCCATCTCCTTGCACTCGAAGAAGTGCGTGACGACGCGGTCCCCTTCGCTGACCAGTCCCGCGTGCTCCCCCACCACGCCGGGAGCGGCGGCCTCCTCGGCGGCTGCCCGGGCGAGGTCCACGGCCTCGGCACACAGACGGTCGGGGGTTCGGCTTCGCGTTGTCGCGCTCACAGGTATCGCTTCTCTCCTACGCCGTCTCACGAGTGCGCCATCCCTCGACGGGGGTGCGGACGGAGCGGACCGGAGGGCCGCGTCGACGTCCGCGCCCGATCGCACTCGGGCGCACCTACGTCATCCATTCTGCGGGATGACCGAGAGGCGCGCGGCCGAGAACAACCGCCGCGGGCGCGCTACGCACGCTACCGTCTCGTCGGCGCTGGGCCTACACCGGCGTTGCCTTCATGCTGTCGCGGCGTTCCGCCGACCGGGTCCACGGGACGCTCCGAGCGGGTCCACGGGACGTTCCGACCGGGTGCGCGGGGCGCCCGCGGCCGGGTGCGCGGGGCGCCCGCGGCCGGGTGCGCGGGACGCCCGCGGCCGGGTGCGCGAGGCGCCTGTGGCCGGGGCGCACAGCGCCCTTCGCGCACGTCCGGCCCCCGATCCACCGCCCCCACTCAGCCGCTATACGGGCGGTAACTGCGCTACTTCCGTCAATCTCGGGGCACTATTGCGGAGTGGCAGCCGCAAGGACGCCCCAAGGCGCCACCGGAATCGGTGAGGCCGGGGCAGGACGCAGGAGCGGATCGGGCCCGGTGCGCGGGGCCGTCCGTTCCGTCGGCCATGCCCTGCACCTGCCGTTCAGCGGTACGGCGAGAGGCATCAGAAAGGCGACACACGCCCACGGCGCGGGCGAGTCGGGCCTCGGCAAACTGATCGAACTGCACGGGGTGAACGGCGCCGGCGACATGCTGATCACCGTCGCGCTCGCCTCGACGGTCTTCTTCTCGGTCCCGACGGACGAGGCCCGCGGCCGTGTCGCGCTCTACCTGGCGATCACGATGGCCCCGTTCACGCTGCTCGCCCCGGTCATCGGCCCCCTCCTGGACCGCCTCCCGCACGGCCGGCGCGCCGCGATGGCGGGCGCGTTCATGGCGCGCGCGTTCATGGCGCTGCTGCTGTCGGGCGCGGTCGTCACGGGCAGCATCGAGCTGTATCCGGCGGCCCTCGGCGTCCTGGTGGCCTCGAAGGCGTACGGCGTGGTCAGAAGCGCCGTGGTGCCCCGGCTCCTGCCACCCGCGTTCTCCCTGGTCAAGGCGAACTCGCGGGTCACGCTCGGCGGCCTGCTGGCAACGGGCGTGGCGGCCCCGATCGGCGCGGGCCTCCAGGCCCTCGGCCCCCGCTATCCGCTCTACGGCGCCTTCCTGATCTTCGTCGCGGGTACGTTCCTGTCGTTCTCCCTGCCGCACAAGGTCGACTCGGCCAAGGGCGAGGACAAGGCCCTGCTCGCCGCGGACGAGCAGCATCTGCACGGGCCGCACCTCAAGCAGCCCAAGCGCCCGGGGCTGCGCACGGTCGGCACGGCGGTCACGCACGCGCTCGCCGCGAACGCCGCGCTGCGCGGCCTCTCCGGGTTCCTGATCTTCTTCCTGGCGTTCCTGCTGCGCGAACACCCCCTCGCGGGCGCCAGCGCGGCGGTCTCACTGACCATCGTGGGCGTGTCGGCGGGCGTGGGCAACGCGCTGGGCACGACGGTCGGGGCGGCCCTGAGATCCCGGGCGCCGGAGCTCATCATCGTCACCGTGGTCGCGGTGGTGCTCGGCGTGGCCATCACGGCGGCGGTGTTCTTCGGAGTGCTCCTGGTGGCGGTGCTCGCCGCGTTCGCCGGGTTCGCCCAGGCGCTGTCCAAGCTGTCCCTGGACGCGCTGATCCAGCGGGACGTACCGGAACTGGTGCGGACGTCGGCGTTCGCCCGCTCGGAGACGCTCCTCCAGATGGCCTGGGTGGTCGGCGGGGCGATCGGCATCGCGCTGCCGCTCATCGGCACGCTCGGGATGGCGGTGGCCGCCGCCATCATCGCGCTCGGCTGGCTCACCACGGTCCGCGGACTGCTGAGCGCGGCCCGGCACGGCGGCCGGCAGCACGCGCACCTGGCCTGAGCCGCCCGGACCATGCCCACACTGGCGCCGAACCGTCCTGTCCCGTCCGCCCGCCGTCCGGTCACCAAGCGGTCTCCGTCCGGTCGCCACCTGCTCAGCGGAGTGATCCGGGCCCGCGGCACGCCGCGTACCCCACCCACATGGCCGGGCCGCGCGACCCGCCCGATAACCTTCGGCCATGAGCTCCCAGCGTCCCCTTGCGCGCCGTCGCCGCGCCGTCGCCGCCGCAAGTGCCGTTTCCGCCGGACTTCTCGTGCTGTCCGCCTGCGACAAGCCGACGCCGATGGCCACGGTCACGGTCGGCAAGAACTCGGTCAGCGTCGAGGCCGAGTGCTACGAGGACGGCAAGACCATCGGCAAGGAGGAAGCGACCAAGTGCGCCCTCAAGAAGTCCTCCGACACGATCAGCGTCTCGCAGGGTGAGACGCTGCGCATCGGCGTCGACCCGGAGATCGCCGACGAGGGCTGGGCCCTGTGGCTCAACGGCCAGCAGGTCACTTCCCCCTTCAAGAAGACCTACTACGCCTTCGAGGGCGTCGACCTCTTCGCCGAGCAGTCGGGCCAGGCCGCCCCGAAGACGATCTACATCAGCGTCGTCCAGCAGAACAAGGCCGGAACGCAGGTGCAGGGTGTCTGGAACCTCAAGCTTGAGAACGCGGACGCCTGAGCCGTCGCTGAGCCGCCCGGTCCTCAGGGAGCGCCGCTCATGCGTGTCCTCGTAACCACCGCCGTCCCCGCCGAACGGGACGCGGTGGCCGCGGCGTTCACGGCCCCGGCGACGGCGCACGCGGTTCCGGGAGCGGCCCTGAGCAGGGTGTCGCTGCCCGCGCCCGCGGATGCCCGCGACCGCCTCGTGCTCGATCTGCTCGCCGGTGGCGTGGGACCGGCCGCGGCCGGCGCGTCGACCGCCGCCGCGCTCAGCTCGGCCGCGCTGGGCGGTGAGCCGTACGACATGGTCGTCTCCGCCGGTATCGGCGGCGGGTTCCAGCCCGAAGCGCCCGTCGGCTCGCTCGTCCTCGCCGACGAGATCACGGTCGCGGACCTCGGCGCCGAGACCGCCCAAGGATTCGTCCCGGTCACCGAACTGGGGTTCGGAAACGTCACGCACCGGCCGCCGAATTCACTCGTACGAGAGATCGCGGCCGTCACCGGGGCAGGTCAGGGGTCCGTCCTGACGGTCAGCACGGTGACCGGCAGCGCCGCGCGCGCGGTGGAACTGCGCCGGCGCCACCCGCGCGCGCTCGCCGAGGCCATGGAGGGCTTCGGGGTGGCGGAGGCCGCCGCGGCACACGGACTCCCCGTCCTGGAGATCCGCGCCGTGTCCAATCCCGTGGGCCCCCGGGACCGCGCCGCCTGGCGGATCGGCGAGGCCCTCGCGGCACTCACCGGGGCCTTCGGGAAGCTTGCGCCCGTACTGGAGAGTTGGAACCCACATGACGTCACCCACTGAACCCTCGCAGCAGACCTCGCAGACCTCGCCGTCCTCGCAGCCACTGAAGATCGCGTACTCGCCCTGTCCGAACGACACCTTCGTCTTCGACGCCTGGGCGCACGGCCGGCTCCCGGGGGCGCCCGCGCTCGACGTGACCTTCGCGGACATCGACATCACCAACGGCATGGCCGAACGCGGCGAGTTCGACGTCCTGAAGGTGTCGTACGCCGTCCTGCCGTACGTCCTGGACGAGTGGGCCCTGCTGCCCTGCGGGGGCGCCCTGGGGCGCGGCTGCGGGCCGCTGGTCCTCACGCGGGAGGCGGGCGTGGACCTCACCGGCCGCACGGTCGCCGTGCCGAGCGAGCGGTCGACCGCGTACATGCTGTTCCGGCTGTGGGCCGCGGACACCGTTCCCGGCGGGGTCGGCGAGATCGTGGTCATGCCGTTCCACGAGATCATGCCCGCGGTACGGGACGGGAAGGTGGACGCCGGACTGGTCATCCACGAGGCCCGTTTCACATACCAGAACTACGGTCTGCACAAGCTCGCGGACATGGGCGAGCACTGGGAGTCGACGACGGGCCTGCCGATCCCGCTGGGCGCGATCATCGCCAGGCGGGCGCTGGGCGAGGCCACGCTTCGGCTGCTCGCCGAGTCCGCGCGGGCGTCCGTGCGGGCCGCCTGGGACGATCCCGAGGCCTCGCGGGCGTATGTGATGGAGCACGCGCAGGAGATGGACGCGGCGGTCGCCGATCAGCACATCGGGCTGTACGTCAACGAGTTCACGGCGGACCTCGGTGAGGACGGGTACGCGGCGGTGCGCGGGCTTCTCACGCGGGCGGCGGCGGAAGGGCTTGTGCCGGCGCTCGCGCCGGGGGCGCTGGGGTTTCCCCAGCGGGATGAGCTGTAAGCGGCACGGGCTTCGGGTGCGGGTCCGGTGAGGGCTGGGCGCGCAGTTCCCCGCGCCCCTTGACGGGGCTGCGCCCCTGAGGGGCGCAGCCCTGACGGCGTTACACGTCCAGTTGGTCCGCGACCGCGCGCAGGAGGCCTGCGATCTTTTTGCCCGATGCCTTGTCGGGGTAGCGGCCCCTCTCCAGCATCGGGGTGATGTTTTCCAGGAGGGTCGTCAAATCCTGGACGATGGAGGCCAGTTCATCCGGCTTGCGGCGCTGGGCGGCCGCGACCGACGGCGTGGGGTCCAGGAGCGTCACCGAGAGTGCCTGGTCACCGCGCTGTCCGGCGACCACACCGAACTCCACCCGCTGCCCCGGCTTGAGAACATCGACTCCGGCGGGCAGGACCGAGGAATGGACGAAGACGTCGCCGCCGTCGTCGCGGGAGAGAAAGCCGAAGCCCTTCTCGCTGTTGAACCACTTGACCTTGCCAGTCGGCAAAGCACACGCTCCCTCGATCGGTCCCGGACGGGGCCGGACGCTTGTCAGAATGCCGCTGAACAGCCTACCGAGGCTCTCCCCACCGACACACGGGCTTAATCACGCCTGAAAACAAGACTGAGCTCCCACCTAGTGAAGGCAGGGGCGCAGAGGGACCGTTGGGGCTACCCGATGTGCCGGTAGAGCGTCGCGCGGGAGACTTCAAGCGCCTTGGCAATGGCAGTGATGCTCTCCCCCTTGGCTTTACGAGCCTTGGCGACAGTCAGCACGTCCTCAGTGATGACGGACGGGCGCCCACCCACACGCTCCTGCGCCTTGGCTGCCGCCAGTCCGGCGTGCGTGCGCTCAATGATCATGTCTCGCTCCAACTCAGCAAAGGCAGCCATCACGGCGAAGAAGAACTTGCCCTCCCCTGTCGGAGAGTAGGCACCGGAGAGAGTTCCCGTGAGAGACCCGGGCGCTCCGCATTCTTCGCTTGGAGCAACCGGCCGCACTCAGAGCATCCTCCTGAAGCTGCGCGTCCTGAGCCTTGATGCCGACCCGCTTGTATCCGATGACCGCCATGAACCGCTCCCCTCCCTGGCGTTCCCTACCGGCATAGGAAGCGCCTCATAACTCGCCTCATAGCATCGGTCTACCAAAAACCATCTGGTGGCAACTGATCGACCGTTAACCAATCGAATGGAGAAGCGAAGCGCTTTCATTTCCTCCGGGACATTTCCGGCATGTCTGGCCGAACTATCCAGTAGAGGCTTCTGAATGCATCCAGCTCAGTACTTTCCTCGTGGTCCACAAGATCACGCCGCCCTCGGATGCGTGACGAATCGTGTGTTCAACGAAGCGGTACACGGAACGAGTCAGCGAGTCACCGCCGCTTCCCCGCTCGGGCACGGGCGCAGCGCGCACAACCACAGGGCGAGTGCGCCAACCCGTCGAAGCCAGAGGGCGAATGCAGGTATCAGGATCGCTTCCCCGTACCGGTCGACCGTGTAGACCCTCAGGGACGAGCCGGTATGGCCCCAGGTAGCAGCTCTCACCGAGGAGGGACGGCTCTACATCATCCCTGGGACAGGGCTCGGTCGCCTCGGGCTCCTAACGAGCCGTACAGAGGTTCGGGCTACTGCCCCCCGTTACCGTTTTCGAGGCTCCGCATGGAGCCTCCGGCCTTCGGGTCCGGCATGACTTCTCCCCCTTGTTGTTCATGATCCGGGGGGTGGTGTCACCGGGCCCGGAGGCATCGACGGACCGCTGATGAGGGGCTTGAGCACCGGTTTCACCCGAGCCGGAAGAGCTCTCCGTAACGTGGATGTGGCAGCTCGGTGCCCAGGCAAGGTCGGACGAAAGCGTGATGGAGGGGCCTGCACGTGATCGACACCGGCGACATCGACGTCTTCCTCGGCCTGGACGTCGGCAAGGGCGAACACCACGCCACCGCCGTCACCCCGGCCGGGAAGAAGGCGTTCGACAAGCGCCTGCCCAACACTGAGCCCAAGCTCCGCGAGCTGTTCGCCAAGCTGAAGACCAAGCACGGGACGGTGCTGGTCGTGGTCGATCAGCCGGCCTCGATCGGGGCTCTTCCCCTGGCGGTTGCGCGGAACATGGGCTGCCCGGTCGCCTACCTGCCCGGCCTGACGATGCGGAGGATCGCCGACCTCTACCCAGGTGAGGCGAAGACCGACGCGAGGGATGCGTTCATCATCGCCGACGCGGCCCGCGCAATGCCCCACACGCTGCGGGCGATCGACGGGGAGGACGAGACGGTTGCCGAGTTGGAGATGATCGTCGGGTTCGACGACGACCTGGCCGGCGAGGCCACCCGGGTCGCGAACCGGCTGCACGGCCTGCTGACCCAGATCCATCCCTCGCTGGAACGGGTGCTGGGGCCGCGCTTGCAGCACCCGGCCGTCCTCACGCTGCTGGAGCGGTTCGGGTCCCCGGCACAGATACGCAAGGCGGGCCGTCGGCGGCTGGTCACGCTACTGCGGCCGAAGGCCCCGCGGATGGCCGAGCGGCTGGTTGATGAGATCTTCGACGCGTTAGACGAGCAGACCGTGACCGTTCCGGGGACCGACGCGGCCGCGCTGATCGTCCCGAGCCTGGCCGGATCACTGGCGGCAGTCCTTGACCAACGCACGCTGCTGGCCCGGCGGATCGAGGAACTCCTGGAGGCCCACCCTCTTTCGAAAGTCCTGACGTCGATGCCGGGGATCGGCGTCAGGACCGGAGCCCGCATCTTGATCGAGGTCGGCGACGGCAGCACCTTTCCGACCGCCGGCCCCCTTGCCGCATACGCGGGACTCGCCCCGGCGACCCGGAGCTCGGACTCCTCCATCCGCGGCGAACAACCGTCCAGGAGAGGAAACAAACAGCTCAAACGGGCTTTCTTTTCCTCTCCGCGTTCGCCGCTCTGGACGACCCGGCATCGCGGGCCTACTACGACAAGAAGATCGCCCAGGGCAAGCACCACACCCAGGCCCTGCTCTGCCTCGCCAGACGCCGGGCCGACGTCCTCTTCGCGATGCTTCGCGACGGAACCTTCTACGAGCCCCAACCAGCTGCAGCCAGCTGAGGAGTCCAGACCGCTCGGTCAGTCCTCCGGCCGAAGCCGCTGACGAGCGGCCTCAAGCCGCTGGTCATAGTCAGGCGCGAACAGCTCAGGAAGCGCCTTGTCCAGCGTTCCGGCGATCCGATGGATCGACGCCCAGACCGCCGGATCGTCGACAACGCGGCTGAGGTCCGTCATCTGGAGCCTCTCCAGCCAGTGCGACAGCACCAGGGCCTCGTCACTCGTGAGCTTGATCGTGACCTGGCTATCACTCATGCACACCCCTCCGGCTCAGCCCGCCCTCGACCGCACGAACCTACTGGCCTTGCACCTTGACGAACACATAGGGGCACCCCCCCCCGGAAGTCCTACGCGCTCGAAAGACCGGGGTAGCCCGTTCTGAAAACCGAACATTTAAGGTAGGGGGATAAAATTCACAAAGAAGCGTACGCTAATGTCTTCCACATTACTTCTCTGCATTGCGGCTGACGACCAGTCTCGTCATCCCCTTCTTTCCGGGGCGGGAAAGTGCCAACTCATTTGCCATGGTCTGAATATCTCCCAGATCCATGACCATTCCCTTATCTTTCCCGTCTGTCCCCTTATCCCAAACCCAAACCTTTACGCCATAGGCACGGAGGAATTCCCTACGGTCTTCCTGGTCCTTCGACTCCCAGACTTCCCCATACTTCCTACCCGTGGCTTTCAGCGTCGGGTTAGCCCTGTCCGCTTCCTGCTTGGCCAGTAGGGCCACCTTTGCCGAAAGACTCTTGTGCATTCGCATGTACGAATCTTCCTGTCCCTCCCCGTCGTACTCTCCTGCGATGTACTTTGCTTCCAGGTTATCCAGCCGTGCTTTTGCGTCCTGGAGTTCCCTTGCCTGGCTAGGTCCCGTACCGGCACGCTCGTGCATTTCCCACGTGCCTACGCTCCCCCGAATCTCCTGGTCAACCCATGCATCAAGCACGTCAGCACGGATGTAGAGACCTGTTGAACAGTCGCCTCCCTTGAACTTGTTGGAGCAGCGGTAGTACCTGTGACCAGGAACTTTCGTGTTGTCCTTCCTGGTGTGACCTGAGCCGAGCAGCGAGGAAACCGGCGCGTCGCATTCACCGCACCGAGCGATACCAGCGAGCAGGCTCTTCGCACCTGTTCGGCTTACCGCCCCTACAGGTTTGGGGGACGGTTTGATCCTGTCGACAAGGTCTGCCCATTCGTCCATGGACGCGAGAGGCTTTTCTGGGAGAATGACCGGCTCTCCCTGTTCATCCAAGACAGCCTCGCCCTTATAGGCGTAGATACCGGGAACCCATGAGGAGCGGATGAACTTATTGATGATGGTGGACTGCCACTGCGTCCCCATGGTTTCCTCCCCCTTCAACGCCCTGAGGTGGTCTCCCCATGTGAGTACGCCACGACCGTTGAAGTCTCGGGCAATCCTGTGTGTGGACTGACCCTCACGGACACGAGAGAAAATCTCTTCCACGTGGGGGTGGAAGGCCGGGTCAATCTCCAGAACCTTCCTCTTGCCTCCTTCTACGGCTTTGATGCGATAGCCGGTAGGTGGAGCGCCCGTGAGCCACGAACGGTTCTCCAAACG
Organism: Streptomyces sp. NPDC060205; assembly: GCF_042728395.1. Lineage (NCBI taxonomy): Bacteria > Bacillati > Actinomycetota > Actinomycetes > Kitasatosporales > Streptomycetaceae > Streptomyces > Streptomyces sp. NPDC060205. The sequence continues at coordinate 12,717 of NZ_JBHWZP010000150.1, read as the reverse complement.
GCTCTGTACGCCGTTCAGGATGCGTGCCTGGATCGTGTCCCACTCGGCCTCAGCAAAGACGGCAGTCATACGAGCCATCATCTTGCCCTGGGGGGTGGAAAGATCGAACCCCTCCTCCACGCAAACGATGTACTTGCCGTTTTGCTGCGCCCATTCCAAGAGTTCGTTGAAGTGCATCGAGCGACGGGTGAGCCTGTCCATCTTGGCTGCGATGATCACGTCGAACTCCTCCGCGCGGGACGTGAGCCACCTACCGAGTCGCGGACGCTTGAACGGAGAGATGGAGCCTGAGACGTCGGTGTCCTCCGCCTCCCCCACCAGGACGCCGGCCAGGTGCGGAGAGCTGACGTGGTGTCGGATCACGCCACGCTGCCACTCGATGGACGTAGAGCCGTCCGAGTCGGCAGAGAGGCGTAGGCAGGCGAGGTAGCGCAGACCGGGTGTCATGAGGGGAGGCTAGCGGAATATGTGTGCCTAGGTGACCTGCTACCGCTTGCCGGTAGGCACGTCTGTCCTCGTCCTCGTACTCGTCGGAAACTGCGTCGGAAAGACTTCAAGACTTCGGCTGAAACTGCTCGGGAAACAGGTCCGTACAGCACTACAGCGGGTCGTCGGACCCGCCGGTACCAAGGCTAATGGTCCGGCGGCTGCTGACAAGACGTCGCCGGATTGTTCCTCAGGGCAGGGAACTACCCTGGTCGAGTGCGTGACAAAACCCAACCGAATTCCGCCGCGGCCGGAGAACGACTCATCCGTGCCGGTGCCATCGTGTTCTTCGTCGGAGCTGTGGCCACTCTGGTCACCGTGGCCCCGCTACTGCTCGACACGACGCCCTTTCCTACGTACATGTTCGGTCTGAGCATGTTGATGGGCGTCGGATTCCTCATCGCGGGAGCGGGGGTGTTCCAGTCGATCGCCGACGGCCGCCGGCAGGCACGCGGAAGTTCGTGACCGTCCGGCGGTTCCCTAATGGCGGGTGGCCAGCCAACTCGGGAACTCCAGCAGGTCCTTGAGGACCACGTCGGCGCCGGCCGCGCGCAGTTCCGCCGCGTCGCACGGGCCGGTGGCCACCGCGACGGACAGCGCTCCCGCGGTCCGCGCGCCGCGTACGTCGCCGGTGTGGTCGCCGACGTAGACGCCCGCGTCGTACTCGCGCAGGGCCTCCGCCTTGCGCTCGGCCCACAGGTCGCCGATGACCGCGTCGGCGTCGATGCCGAGATGGCTGAGATGCAGCTTGGCGTTGGGCTCGTACTTGGCGGTCACGACGATCGCCCGGCCCCCGGCGGCCCGTACCGCCTCGATCGCCTCGCGGGCGCCGGCCATCGCGGGCGTCGGGGCGATGGCGTGCGTGGGGTACATCTCGCGGTAGACGTCCGCCATGGCCGGGACCTCCTCGGCCGGAAACCAGTTGACCAACTCCTCCGCGAGCGGCGGTCCGAGCCGGGTGACGGCGAGATCGGCGTCGATGAAGGTCCCCGTGCGCACGGAAAGCGCCTGATAACAGGCCCGGATCCCGGGCCGGGAGTCGATAAGGGTCATGTCAAGGTCAAACCCGACGGTCAACACACGAGAAGTCATATAACCCATTGTGCCCACTGCTCTCAGAGGCCCGGGACCGTGACGCGGAACGCGGGACGCGACCAGCTGCTTTCGGGGGCCCGGCGCCGTGACGCGGGACGCGACCCGCTGCCTTTAGGGGCGCGGGGAACTGCGCGACCAGCCACAGCGCACCCGCACCCGCACCCGACACACCCCGCCCCACCTCGCGCGCACCGTCACTTCCGGCGCTGCGACCGCCACACCAGATACAGCGCCGAAGCGACAGCCGCACCGCGCAGCACCCACGGCCAGGTCCCGGCGATCGCGTCGCTCATCCCGTCCTGCGCGATCGGCTCCCCCCAGCGCCCCTGCGAACGGCCCCAGATCCAGACGATGCCCCCCGAGGCGACGATGCCGGGCACCACGAGGACGGCCCACTTCGCCTCGGTGGGACTCAGGCGGCGCGAGAGGTAGGCGATGAGCCAGCCGAGACCCAGCATGACGAGGTTGCCGATGACCGCGCCCGCGACGAGGAGGGCGGCGGCGAGCAGGAGGAGAGGGTTGGACCAGCCTCCCCCGGCGCCGAGGGGGCGCAGGCGGGGTACGAAGCGACGGCGTACGCGCCCGGCCGGTACGGGTACCTCGACGACCTCCGGCGCCGCGGACTTCGGCTCGGGATCACCTTCCTTGGCGTCCTTGCCGGGCTTGCCGGGCTCATCGGTCTCGTCGACCGGCGGCTTGAACAGCTCCGGGATCTCGACGCCGCCCGTGAACCCCGGCACGCTGTCCGTCGCCCCGAACGGGCCGCTCTCCACCCGCCACCAGTCGGGCTGGGGCCCGGTGCCCAGCTCCTCCGTGCTGGCGAGGTGCGGCGGGGTGGGCGGCGAGCCGACCATGCCCGTCGACTCCGACTCGGCGACCTCGGGACTGGCGGCACGCGGCCGGGGCACCGCGCGGCGCAGACGCCCCGGACGGGCCGCCGGTTCCGCGCGCGGGGAGGGCACGGCGGACCGCTTCGGCGGGGACGGGTCCGCACCGGCACTCCGGTCCGTGCCGGCCCCCGTGCCCGCGCTGCCCTCGGTCCGGGAGTTGGCGGCGGCGACCACCGACTCGGGGGTGCCGATGCGGTCCAGGATGCGGCGCACCGCGGCCGGGCTGTCGAGGGTCGCCTTCGTCCGGCGCCGGTCGATCTCCCCGCGCAGCTCGGACACGAGCCGCATCCGTGTCCCCGACGGCAGCTGCCTCTGCTGGGCCAGGTCGCCCACCCGGCTCAGATAGTCGAATACGAGCTGGTCGCTCTCGATCCCCACGAAGTCCCCTCCGGGACGCCCACGTTGCCTTTTCCCGTGCGACCGACGGTACCGCGCCCGCCGCCGGTGGCGGGCCCCGGCACGGCCGCGGCGCACGCCGACGGGAACGGCGGCGGGGGCCCACCCGCTACCGTGGATCGGATGAGCGTCCAGGAGCAGTCGTCAGAGGAGCCCGGCGGGGCGTCCACCGAGGAGCCCGCCCCCGCCGGGGCGCACCCTCGTTCCCTCGCGGAGGACCTGCGGGCCCGCGACGACTCCTCCCTGTCCGCGCTGCTGCGGGCCCGCCCCGACCTCATCACCCCCGTACCGACCGACCTGACCCAGCTGGCCGCCCGGGCCGGTACGCGGGCCTCCGTGATCCGGGCCCTGGAGCGCCTGGACCGGTTCGCCCTGCAGACCGCGGAGGCGCTGGCCGTGGCCCCGGAACCGGCGCCGTACGGCACGCTCCAGGCCCTGCTGGCGGGCGACGCGGGCGATCCGGCGGTCGTCGAGGCGCTCCCGCGCGCCGTGGCCGTCCTGCGTGAGCAGGCCCTGGTGTGGGGCTCGGACGACCGGCTCCGGCTGGTGCGCACGGCCCGCGAACTGCTCGCGCCCTCGCCGCAGCACCCCTCCCCGACGGGGCTCGGCCCGACGGTCGCGGAGGCCACCACGGGCATGTCCCCGGGCCGTATCCAGGAACTGCTGACGGCGGCCGGGCTGCCCACGACCCACGACGCGGTGTCCGCGGTGGAGTCGCTGACCGGGCTCTTCACCGACCGCGCCCGGATGTCCGACCTGCTCGGCTCCGCCCCGCCGGACTCCCTCGAAGTCCTTGCGCGGCTGGTCTGGGGGCCGCCGTACGGCCAGGTGACCGCCGATCCGGCGACCCGGCTGCGCTGGCTCCTCGACCGCGGACTGCTGCTGCCGACGGCGCCCGGCACGGTCGTACTGCCCCGCGAGGTGGCCCTCCATCTGCGTGCGGGGCGGGCGCACCAGCGGACGGAACCGCTTCCTCCGCCGGTCGAGGCGACCTCCGTACACCGTCCACAGGTTGTGGACAGCACGGCGGCCGGACAGGCGTACACGGCGCTCGCCACCGTCGAGGAACTGCTGAAGGACTGGGACGAGGGCGGTCCGTCCGTGCTGCGCGCGGGCGGTCTGAGCGTGCGCGACCTGAAGCGGACGGCCGTGGCCCTCGACGTACCGGAGCAGGCCGCCGCCTTCTGGGTCGAACTCGCCTACGCGGCGGGCCTGCTGGCCACGGACGGCGAGGCCGACGAGCGGTACGCGGCGACGCCCGCCTACGACGAGTGGCTGGAGCTCCCGGCGGCCGACCGCTGGACGCGGCTGGCCACGGCATGGCTGTCGGCGACCCGTACGGCGGGCGTGGTCGGCGGACGCGACACCAAGGAGCGCACGCTGGCGGCGCTGGGCCCCGGACTCGACCGCTCGGCGGCGCCCGAGGTCCGGCACCGGGTCCTCGCGCTGCTCGCCGCGCTGCCCGAGGGCGGTTCCGCGTCCCCCGACGCCCTCGTGGCCCGCCTCCACTGGGAGCGCGCCCTGCGCGGCGCCGCCTCCTCGGACGATCTGCGCTCGCGGATCGCCCGGTGGACGCTGACCGAGGCCGAGTCCCTGGGGATCACCGGCAGAGGCGCGCTGTCCGCACACGGACGGGCGCTCATGGGGGCGCCGCCCGGTGCAACCGCCCCCGCGCCCGCCACCGGACCCGGCGACAAGCTCCCCGTCCATCACCGGCACCTCCACCACCCGGTGCCCTCGCCGGAACCCCGCTCCCCCGCCGAGGTGGCCTCCGCCGCCGCCCTGGCCGGCCGGCTGCTGGCGCCGCTCCTTCCCGAACCCCTCGACCACGTCCTGCTCCAGGCGGACCTGACGGCGGTGGCCCCGGGTCCGCTGCGCCGTCCGCTGGCCGACGTGCTGGACGTCCTCGCGGACGTGGAGTCGAAGGGCGGGGCGACGGTCTACCGCTTCACCCCGGGCTCGGTCCGGCGCGCCCTGGACGCGGGCCGCTCGGCCTCCGACCTCCAGGCGTTCCTCACCGCCCACTCCCGTACGCCGGTGCCGCAGCCGCTCGCCTACCTGATCGACGACGTGGCCCGCCGGCACGGTCACTTGCGGATCGGCGCGGCGTCGGCGTACGTGCGCTGCGACGACGACGCGGTCCTGAACGAGATCATCGCCGACAAGCGTGCGCAGGGGCTGCGGCTGCGCCGCCTCGCGCCCACGGTGCTGGCCGCCCAGGCCGACCCGGCCACCCTCCTCGAAGGGCTGCGCGCGATGGGCTTCGCGCCGGCCGCCGAGTCCGCCGAGGGCGATGTGCTGATCACCCGCGCACTCGCGCACCGCACGCCCCCGCGCACGGCGCCCGAGCCGGTCCCCGACGGTCCGCCGGCCCCCGACACCACTCTGCTGGGCGCCGCGATCCGGGCCATCCGCGCGGGCGACCTGGCCTCCACGACACCGCGCAAGCCGTCCGCCTCCGGTTCCGGTTCCGGTTCCGCCGAATCCTCCACCGGCTCCGGCTCCGGCTCCCCCGGCTCGTCCGGTGGCGGGCGCAACGGCACGCTGCCGCGCACCACCTCTGCCGAGACCCTCGCCACCATGCAGGCCGCGGTCCTCACCGGCGGCACCCTGTGGATCGGTTACGTGAACGCCGAGGGCGCCGCCAGCCAGCGCGTCATCGCCCCCGTGCGGGTGGAGGGCGGTTTCGTCACGGCGTACGACCACACCGCGGACGAGGTCCGGACGTATCCCCTGCACCGGGTGACGGGTGTGGCGGAACTGGCGGACGACCAGGCCTGAGTCGCGCGCCCTCGCCCGCCGGACGCCGCCTCACTCGTGCGGGTGTAGACGGCGGTTCATGCGCGCCACGCCGGAGGCTTCCCACCCATGAGGGACCTTGTGGGCCCTCCGGCATTCCCGCGCCGGCCGCTGGGCAGCCACTGGGCGTCCTGCTCACGCAACGAACCCATGTGAAGAAGAGGGAACCCCATGCGTACTGCCCGTCGTGTCGCCACCGTCCTGATCGGTACCGCCGCGCTGCTCGGCGCACTCGCCTCACAGGCCGCGGCGATCGGCATCGATCTCGGCGGGGGCGTGACGTTCTGAGCCGCCTTCGCGCGACGCGTCACCGTCACACCCCGTAAGTCCCTTCTCGCCTCGTACGCCCAGGGGGCCTCGTGCGCCCCGTGGGCCCCGTACGTCCAGTGGGCCCCGTACGTCCAGTGGGCTTTGTACACCTCGTACGCCCCGCGGGCCGGACCCGGTCATTCCGGGTCCGGCCCGTCCCCTCCGTGGGCCCCCTCAGTGGGTCCCCGCCCCGCTCAGCAGCACCCGAAAGGTTCCGTAGCTCTCATGCGTCCCCTCCGCCTCATGCTGCAACCCGCCTGTCCCACGGCCTCCGTGCCCGCCGTGAGTCCGGCGAGCACCGAGCGCCGTACCCACCACGCGCGCACCGCCGCCGCGGTCGCCCTCATCGCCTCGGCCCTGCTCATCGGCGTACTCGCCCCGCAGGCCGCCGCGGCCCGGACGGCCGCCCGGGCGCCCCAGGCGGCCCCGGCCACCACCCCGTCCGCGCGCTCCGCGCTGCCGCTGCCGCTGCCGGTGACCGCCGTGGAGCCGCTGGTGACCGAGGGGGTCAGCATCGAGGGGCCGCTGATCAACAACATCACTCTGCCCACGCTGAGGTGACCCGGCGCATGCGGTAGCTGTCCCCTTCGAGGCGCACGATCTCCGCGTGATGCGCCAGCCGGTCGACCATCGCGGGCGCTGCGCCGCCGAAGACCTCCTCCCAGCGGCCGAGCGGACGGTCGGTGGTCACGATCAGGGAGGACCGCTCGTAGCGGTGCGCGACGAGCTGGAAGAAGAGGTGGGCGGTGTCCGGGTCGAGCGGGGTGTAGCCGACCTCGTCGACGATGAGCAGCGGGCGGGCGTCCAGGTCCGCCAGTTCCTCGCCGAGCCGGCCGGCCGACCGGGCCCCCGCCAGCCGCGCGGCCCACTGCGCCGCGGTCGCGAAGAGCACCTGGTGCCCGGACTGGCACGCCCGTACGCCGAGGCCGACGGCGAGATGCGTCTTGCCGGTGCCGGGCGGGCCGACGAACACCACGTTGCGCCGGGCCGCGACGAAGTCGAGGCTGCCGAGCCGGGACACGGCCTCCCGGTCGAGCACCCGGGGGTACTCCTCGTCGAACTCCTCCAGCAGCTTCCGGGCGGGAAAACGGGCGTCACGGATCCGGGCCTCGACCCCGGGCTCGGTGGCGTCGTGCACGTCGTGGGGCTCGTGCGCGTCGTACGGGGAGGAGACCGTCTGCACCGGGATCGGGACGGTGGCCTGAGCGGTGGCCGGCGTGGCGGCCTGTGCGGCGAGCTGTGCGGCGGCCTGCGAGACGGACGGGCCCGGGACGGGGACGGGGATCCGTGGGACCGGCACGGTCTTGGCCGCGAACGCGAACTCGGCCGGGACGGAGGACCCCGTCATCCCGCCGGCCGCCCTCCCTGCGCCCTCGCCCACGGACCCGGCACCGGAGGCATACGCGTACCCGGGCCCGCGCTCGTGCCCGGCCCCCTGCTCCCGCCCATGCCCCTGCCCGTGCGCCTGTGCGTGGGCCTGCCCCTGTCCGTGCATCAGCGCATGGGCGAGTCCGTGTCCCTTGTGCGTCCGCTCCCCGTGGGTCGCCATCGGGCCCGACATGTACGCGAGGATCGCGGCCGAGGCGATGAACGCCATGTGGATGACCGTCCCCCACAGCAGCGAGTGGTGCGAGGTGTGGTGCACGTCCACGAACATCTGCAGCAGGTGCACGGACGAGATGCCCACGATGGCGGTGGCGAGCTTCACCTTCAGCACGTTGGAATTGACGTGCGAGAGCCATTCCGGCTGGTCACGGTGGCCCTGGAGGCCGATGCGCGAGACGAACGTCTCGTACCCGCCGACGATCACCATGATCAGCAGATTGGCGATCATGACGACGTCGACCAGTTTCAGGACGGCGAGCATCACGTACGTCTCGTTCGCCTGCCCGGTCACGCTCCGGATGATTAAAGTCCACAGCTCTCTGAAGAACTTGTAGACGTACACACCCTGTGCGGCCACCAGGCCGAAGTACAGCGGGGCCTGGAGCCAGCGGGTGGCGAAGAGCGAGTAACCGAGGGTCGCGCTCGGCTGCGAGGGAGGCGCCGTCTCGGACTGCGGCTCGGGCGGCGGGGCATGGCTGTGATGAGACAACAGTGAGCTCTCCCTGGGCGGCGAACCGGGCGGTGACCTGCGGCAGTGACCTGCGGGATCGCCATTCTTCGGGGCAGCGGCCGTAAATCTGAATTCACACCACTCATTGGAATGAATAGACATTCAGTAGGACAGGACCGGGGGCACCGGGCGAGCGCGGCGGCACACCCCGGCCATCAGGCACACTGGACGTTTGGCCGTGCACATCGCACGGCTGTGCAGAAGGGGACGCGCGTGAATGGTCCACTCATCGTCCAGTCCGACAAGACCCTGCTCCTGGAGGTCGACCACGAGCTGGCGGACGAGTGCCGCCGGGTCATCGCCCCCTTCGCCGAGCTGGAGCGCGCGCCGGAGCACATCCACACCTACCGGGTGACACCGCTCGGGCTGTGGAACGCGCGCGCGGCCGGCCACGACGCCGAGCAGGTCGTGGACGCGCTCGTGCAGTACAGCCGCTATCCGGTGCCGCACGCGCTGCTCGTCGACATCGCGGAGACGATGGGCCGCTACGGCCGGCTCACGCTGAGCAAGCACCCGGCCCACGGACTCGTCCTGACCACCACCGACCGGCCCGTCCTTGAGGAGATCCTGCGCTCGAAGCGGATCACCCCGCTCGTGGGCGCCCGGCTCGACCCGGACACCGTGGCCGTGCACCCCTCCGAGCGCGGGCAGATCAAGCAGACGCTCCTGAAGCTCGGCTGGCCGGCCGAGGACCTCGCCGGGTACGTGGACGGGGAGGCGCACCCCATCGGGCTCGCCGAGGACGGCTGGTCCCTGCGGCCCTACCAGAAGCAGGCGGTGGAGAACTTCTGGCACGGCGGCTCGGGTGTGGTCGTGCTGCCCTGCGGCGCCGGAAAGACGCTGGTCGGCGCGGGTGCGATGGCCGAGGCGAAGGCCACCACGCTCATCCTCGTCACGAACACGGTCTCGGCCCGGCAGTGGAAGCACGAGCTGGTCAAGCGCACGAGTCTGACCGAGGACGAGATCGGCGAGTACAGCGGTACGCGCAAGGAGATCCGCCCGGTCACCATCGCGACGTACCAGGTGCTGACGACCAAGCGGAAGGGTGTCTACCAGCACCTGGAGCTGTTCGACTCCCGCGACTGGGGGCTGATCGTCTACGACGAGGTGCATCTGCTGCCCGCGCCGGTCTTCAAGTTCACCGCCGACCTCCAGGCGCGCCGCCGGCTCGGCCTGACGGCCACGCTGGTGCGTGAGGACGGCCGCGAGTCGGACGTGTTCTCCCTCATCGGGCCGAAGCGTTTCGACGCGCCCTGGAAGGAGATCGAGGCGCAGGGGTACATCGCGCCGGCCGACTGTGTCGAGGTCCGGGTGAACCTCACGGACTCCGAGCGGCTGGCGTACGCGACGGCCGAGGCGGAGGAGAAGTACCGCTTCTGTGCGACGACGGCGACGAAGCGCAAGGTCACGGAGGCGCTGGTCCGGCGGTTCGCGGGCATGCAGACACTGGTCATCGGCCAGTACATCGACCAGCTCGACGAACTGGGCGAGCATCTGGACGCGCCGGTCATCAAGGGCGAGACGTCGAACGCGCAGCGCGAGAAGCTCTTCGACGCGTTCCGTGAGGGCGAGATCAGCGTGCTGGTCGTCTCGAAGGTCGCCAACTTCTCCATCGACCTGCCGGAGGCGACGGTCGCCATCCAGGTGTCGGGCACCTTCGGCTCCCGCCAGGAGGAGGCCCAGCGCCTCGGCCGGGTGCTGCGTCCGAAGGCGGACGGCCACCAGGCGCACTTCTACTCGGTCGTGGCCCGCGACACCATCGACCAGGACTTCGCGGCCCACCGCCAGCGCTTCCTGGCCGAACAGGGTTACGCGTACCGGATCGTGGACGCGGACGAGCTGCTGGCCGACAACTAACCGGTCGGCGCCCCGGCGGAGCGCTAGCGGCGGCGTACGCCGGCCTCCTCGCCGTACTCGCCGAGGAGGACCACTCCGAGGGCGGCGCCGGCGAAGACCTTGACGGCGCGCAGGGCGTCGCCGACGCGGTGACGGTGACTGCCCCGCAGGGCGGTCGCGCCGTTCGGCGGACGGGGGCGGGCGGGGGCCTGGGTGAAGGTCGCGGTACTCATGCATCCATGGTGGAACGCCCGCGCCCCCCTTTCATCGGCCTGCGGACCGAGCCTGGGTCGCCCGCGCGTACGACTTGGGGGCGATCTCTACCCCGGAGGTAGGGGTGGGCGTCCCCTAGGGGGCCCGGGGTGGGAAAACGGTTGGCCCCGGACGCCCCCGCTCGCCTAGGATCTCCGCTCTTGCCCGCCTCCCGTCGTGGAGCGCCGCCGTCCGGACGGAAACCGGCCGGTTCACCGCCACAGTCAGCGGGGCCCGCCCGGCCCCGCGGTTCCCGCAGGCCCGGAGGCAGCACCCGTGTCCACCCCGTCCGACTCCGCCATGCCGTCCGACGATCCCCTCTCCCGTGAACGCACCCATCTCGCGGACTCCCGTGCCGCACTGCGGGCGATGCGTGAGGACGTCCAGTCCCTCGACATCCGGGACGTCACCGCGAACTGGGTCAACGCGGAGGTCCTGACCCGCCAGATCGACGAACGCATCAAGGCCCTCGCCGACCTCTCCCACACCCCGCTCTTCTTCGGCCGCCTCGACTACCTGCACGCCCCGGGCGCCGAGCAGGCGGAGGGCGCCGAGGGCGAACGCTTCTACATCGGACGCCGGCACGTGCACGACGCCGGCGGCGACCCGATGGTGATCGACTGGCGCGCCCCGGTGTCCCAGCCGTTCTACCGGGCGTCCAAGAAGACCCCGATGGACATCGCGCTGCGCCGCCGCTTCGGCTACACCGGCGGCGACCTCACCGCGTACGAGGACGAGCACCTCTCCGACCCCGCCGAGACCGCCGCCACCAGCAAGCTGCTCCAGCGGGAGATCGAACGCCCGCGCGTGGGCCCCATGCGCGACATCGTCGCGACGATCCAGCCCGAACAGGACGAGATCGTACGGTCCGGTCTGGGCGGCACGGTCTGTGTGCAGGGCGGTCCCGGCACCGGCAAGACGGCCGTCGGCCTGCACCGGGTCGCCTACCTCCTGTACGCCCACCGCGACCGCCTCGCCCGCACCGGCACCCTCGTCATCGGGCCGAACGCCTCCTTCCTTCACTACATCGAGCAGGTGCTGCCCGCGCTGGGCGAGCTGGAGGTCAAACAGGCCACGGTCGCCGACCTGGTCGCCCACGTCGAGGTGCGCGGCACGGACGAGGCGGCGACCGCCGTCGTCAAGGGCGACGCACGGATGGCCGAGGTGCTGCGCCGGGCGGTCCGCGCGCAGGTGACCCTGCCCACCGAGCAGGTCGTGGTGGTCCGCGGTTCCCGGCGCTGGCGCGTACCGGAGTACGAACTGACCGCCATCGTCCAGGAGTTGCTGGACCGGGACATCCGGTACGGCGCCGCCCGCGAGGCTCTGCCGCAGCGCATCGCGCACGCCGTGCTGGTGCAGATGGAACGGGCCGGCGAGGCGCCGGACGACCGGGTGCAGGACGCCGTCGCCCGCAACCCCGCGGTGAAGGCGGCGGTCAAGGCGATCTGGCCGCCGGTGGACCCGGCGAAGCTGGTCTTCCGGCTGCTCTCGGACGCGGACTTCCTGGCGCTGCACGCGGAGGGCGTCCTCAGCGAGGACGAGCAGGAGACGGTCCGCTGGGCGAAACCCGTCCGGTCGGTGAAGTCCGTCAAGTGGGCCGCCGCGGACGCCGTGTTGATCGACGAGGCGACCGACCTGGTCCAGCGCACGCACTCGCTCGGGCATGTCGTCCTGGACGAGGCGCAGGACCTCTCCCCGATGCAGTACCGGGCGGTGGGCCGGCGCTGCACGACCGGCTCGGCGACGGTCCTGGGCGACCTGGCGCAGGGCACGACGCCCTGGGCGACGAGGAGTTGGGAGGAAGCCCTCGCCCACCTGGGCAAGTCGGAGGCGGTGGTGGAGGAGCTGACGGCCGGTTTCCGCGTCCCGACGGACGTGATCACGTACGCGTCCCGGCTGCTGCCGCACATCGCGCCGGGGCTGGCGCCGGTGGCGTCGGTCCGGGAGAACCCGGGCTTCTTCGAGGTCCGCCGGACCGGAGCGAACGCCGACTCCGACAACGACGTCGTCGCCGAAGTGGTCGACGCCTGCGAGGAGTTGCTCGCGCGGGAGGGGTCGGTGGGGCTGATCGCCGCCGACGGGCGGGTGCCGGTGCTGGCCGAGGCGCTGGTGAAGGCGGGCCTTCCCTACCTCGCGCCCGGCGAGGAGACGACCGCCTCCGCCCGGCTGACGCTGGTGCCTGCGTCGCTCGCCAAGGGGCTGGAGTACGACTACGTGGTACTGGACGAGCCGCAGGCGGTGGTGGACGGCGAGCCGGACGAACGGACGGGGCTGCGCCGCCTGTACGTCACGCTGACGCGAGCGGTGTCGGGACTGATCGTGACCCACGCGGACGCCTTGCCGGCGCAGTTGGAAGACTGACGGGCCGATGGCCGGTGCGGCCCGGCGGGGGCTGGCCGCGCAGTTCCCCGCGCCCCTGAAAGACGGGCCGGCAGCCGGGTGCGGGCCGGCGGGGGTTGCTCGCGCCGTTCCCCGCGCCCCTCGGGGAGGGGCTGCGCCCCGTCCCACCCAGGGGCGCGGGGGCCAGCCCAAAACATG
>NZ_JBHWZP010000149.1:0-22739 GCF_042728395.1 Streptomyces sp. NPDC060205 | reverse complement strand
CCGACGCCCGCTCGCGTCGGCCGCCCCTGCGGGGCCTTTCGGCCCCACCCTGTGGGGGGTGGCTCTCGGTTCCCGGCCGCCCGTCCATCGGCTGTGCGCGGCGGCCGCTCAACGTGTTACCCACGGTTCGGACGTGGCTCGAACGACGATAGGTGCCATCCCCGCCCCCCGGATACGGGGAAAACCCTCGATCCGGCGACCGGGAACCCTGGCCTCCCCCTAGGAACTGCCTTCCGCTGCGCTGCCGCCCGTCGCCGCAGCCGTCAGGATCGCGCCCGCGACCACGTCGAAGAGGTGATCGGCGCGGGACGCGAGCGAGGACTGGTCGCCGAGCCAGGCCAGCGCCGCGATCAGCGCGAACAGATCGGTGCCGTCGAGGTCGCGCCGCGCCGCGCCCGCGGCCTGCGCTCGGGCGAGGAGCCGCGCGCCGGCCGCACGCAGGGTGACGCACGAGGCGTGGAGCGCGGAGTCGGTGTCCTCGATGGCGGCGGCCATCAGCACGGTCACGCCCCGGTACTCGGTGGTCCATCCGACGCAGTCGCGCAGCCACGAGACCAGCGCCTCCTCGGGCGAGCCCGAGGTTTCGAGGGCGTCCGCCTTCGCGGTCAGCTCCTCGAAGCTCGTGTGGAGCAGGGCTTCGAGGAGCGCCTCACGCGTCGGGAAGTGCCGGAGCAGCGTGGCGAGCCCGACGTCCGCCTTCCGTGCGATGTCGCGCAGCGACACGTCGACACCCTGCTCGGCGATGGCGGCGCCCGCCACGGCGAGCACATGGTCGCGGTTCTTCCTGGCGTCGGCGCGCACCTGTCCCCCTTGACTATCCGGATCAGTGGTCCATATATTCGGATCAGTGGTCCACTTATGTGGATCGCTGATCCGGATGAGTCTATCCCGCGACTAGGACAGGGGAAAACGATGCCTACACGTACGACCGCACGCACGATGAGGGCGATCCGGCTGCACGAGCACGGCGGCCCCGAGGTGCTCCGCCACGACGAGGTGCCGGTGCCCGTGCCGGGCCCGGGCGAGGTGCTCGTCCGCGTGCACGCGGTCGGCGTCAATCCGCCGGACTGGTACCTGCGCGGCGGACTGACCAGCGTGCCCGGGGAGCCGGATTCGACGATCAGTCTGCCGGTGATCCCGGGGACGGACGTCTCGGGCGTCGTCGAGGCCGTCGCCGAGGACGTGACCGGCTTCGCCGTGGGCGACGAGGTCTTCGGGCTGCTGCGGTTCCCCAGCTTCGACGGCCGCGCGTACGCCGAGTACGTGGCCGCCTGCGCCTCGGACCTCGCACGGAAGCCGGCCGGCGTCGACCATGTGCACGCCGCCGGGGCGCCCATGGCCGGACTGACGGCATGGCAGTTCCTGATCGAGGTCGGGCACGATCATCCGTCGCCCTTCCAGGCGGAGCGGCACCGCCCGACGGCTCTCGGCGCCGGCACGACGGTCGTCGTCAACGGCGCCGCGGGCGGCGTGGGGCACTTCGCGGTGCAACTGGCGAAGTGGAAGGGGGCGCAGGTCGTCGCGGTGGCCTCGGGCGCGCACGCCTCGTTCCTGAGCGAGCTGGGCGCCGACCGGTTCATCGACTACACGACGAGTCGTCCCGAGGACCTCGTCCACGACGCGGACCTCGTCCTCGACACCGTCGGCGGTCCCCACAGCAGCCGTTTCCTGCGCACGCTCAAGCGCGGCGGCGCCCTCTTCCCGGTGTTCCTCGGCGAGTTCGACGACGAGGAGGTCGCGAAGCTGGGCGTCACGGTCTCGACCGCACAGGTCCGCTCGGACGGCGCGCAACTCGCCGAACTGGGGCGCCTGCTCGACACGGGCACGGTACGCGTCGAGATCGACAGCACGTACCCGCTCGCGGACGCCCGAGCAGCGCACGAACGCGCCGCCCGGGGCCACATCCGGGGCAAGATCGTGCTGACGGTGGCCTAACTGCGTCCCGGTTCGGTCGGCCTTTCGGAGGTGATCACTGTCGGGCTGCGGTGGCGGTCAGCCGCAGCACGCTGCCCTCGCCGTTGGCCGAGAGGAGCAGGGTGCCGTCCGGAGCGACGGCGAGTCCGGCGAACGGGCGGGGAGAGCCCGGCATGCCCTCGGCGAACAGTGACGGGTCGGCGCGGGTGATGCCCGGCGGCAGGCCGACCGGGAGGTCCTCGGCGTCGATCCGGCTCTCCTCCGTGCCGAGCGAGACCGCCCGCAGGCACCGGTCCCGCGTGTCCACCGTGAACAACTCGTCACCGCGCACCGCGAGCCCCTGCGGCGCGCCCAGCCCTTCGGCCACGGTCACCGCCTCGCCGTCGTCGATACGGCTCACCGTGCCGAGCCGGTCGTCGCTGACGTAGCAGCGGCCCTCGGCGTCGAAGGCGACGTCCACGGGATGCCGTAGCCCTTCGGCCAGCACCGTGACGGCGTCGGACCCGTCGATCCGTACGACCCGGCCCGCGCCCGTCTCGGCGACCACGAGTGCCCCGTCCGGTGCGACGGCGATCCCGGTGGGCTCGTCCAGTCCCCGTACGCGTACGCGCGTGGACCTGCGCACGGGATCGTACGTGCGGATGTCGCCGTACTCCGAGGCGAAGTGCAGGAGTCCGTCGTCGGCGGTGATGCCGTGCACGAAGGTCTGGAGTTCATGGGTGAGCACGCCGCTCGAATCGCCCGCACCACAGTCGCCGGGGCTCGCGAGCCGGTAGTGGTCGGCCGCGTACACCGTGCCCCGCTGGTCGACCGTGACCCCGAAGGGGCCGCTGAGGCCCCGGGGGACGATCTCGCGGGTGCGGCCGTCCTCGTGCATCTCGGTGACGCCGCCGCTGCCGAAGCTGGAGACGTACATGCGGTTCTCCGCGTCGAAGGCCGCGTTGTCGAGCCCGACCACCCCGCTGACGACGACCGAACGCGCCCCGGTGGCCAGGTCGATGCGGGTCACGATGCCGGCCGGGCCGCGGGAGAGGACGACCAGGACGCCTCCCTGGTCGAAGCGGACCGCGACCGGGTCGTCGACGTGCTCGGCGAACAGTTCGGGCACGCCCCCGTCGGGCGGGATCCGCCAGACCTGGTTGCCGATCATGTGCGGGTAGTAGAGGCAGCCGTCGGGGCCGAGCTGCATCGCGTTGCCGAGGGCCAGTCCGTCGGTCAGGACCACCGGGTCACCGCCGTCGGGGAAGAGTTCCAGCAGGCGGCCGTTCATCCTCATCTCGTTGACGAAGAGCCGGTCGCCCACGCAGGTGATGCCGTTGGGCACCCGCACCTCGTCCGAGACGAGGGTGTACGTGCCGTCGGGGGTACGCCGCCACACGCGCCCCGGTGTCAGGTCGGCGATGTACATGGAGCCGTCCGCCCCGAAGGCGAGGTCGTCGGGTGCCTGGACCGGGCCGTCCTGTTCCACGACGACGTCCACGTCCCCGGAGGCGGGGTCGACCGCGCTGATCCGGCCGGCCAGGAACTGTGCCACGTACAGCCGTCCGTCGGGCCCGAAGGTGACGCCGTTCGAACCCCACAGCCGGTTCGGCGGGTTGAGGCGGTCGGTGTGCCAGCGGCGGCTCGTCACCCGCCGGGTGCCGGTGGCGTCGTACCGGCTGGGGTTCGTCATCGTCACCGGCTCCCTTCCGCGTCGACGATGACGTCGTCCATGCCGCCGTCCGTGCGCCAGCGCCTGAGCAGTTCGTGGAAGGCGACAGGACCGTCGCCGTACGACTCGCTGCGCTGCCGGGGCCTGCCCTCGTTGTTGTAGTAGCCGGGGGTGCACTCGGCCTGGAAGGCGTAGAGGTCCGCGGCCTTCTCCCGGATCGTGGCGACCCAGGCGGTCTCGGCCTCGACGGTCGGCTCCACGTACCGCGCCCGGCGCGCGCGGGCCTCGGCGACCACCTCGGCGACATGGGTGGCCTGTTCGTCGAGGATGTGGACGTAGTTCACGGCGCTGGCGTTCTGCAGCGGGCCGAGCTGGAAGAGGTTGGGGAAGCCGTTGCTGTAGAAGCCGTGCAGCGTCCTGGCCCCCTGCCGCCAGTCGTCGGGCAGCCGGGCGCCGCCCCTGCCGTGCACGGGCAGGCGGCCCGAGAGGATGCCCGAGACGCCGACCTCGAAGCCGGTCGCGAAGATGACGCAGTCGACCTCGTACGCGGTGCCGCCGACCACGACGGCGTTCTCGGTGATGCGCTCGACGCCGCCGTGGTCGGCGGTGTCGACGAGCGTCACATCGGGCCGGTTGAACGTGTCCAGGTAGTGGTCGCTGAACGTGGGCCGCTTGCACATGTACCGGTACCAGGGCTTGAGCGCCTCGGCCGTCGACGGGTCCTCGACGACGGAGTCCACCCTGCTCCGGATCTCGTTCATCTTCTGGAAGTCGGCCAGCTCGTTCAGGCGCTCCCGTTCCTCCGTGGGGAGGTCCGCGAAGTTGTCGGTCGGGATGAGGTTCTGCAGCAGCCGGGCGCTGCTCGTCCAGCCGTCGTCCACCAGGTCGTCCCCGGCGGGCGAACCGGTCACGGTCCGCAGGAAGTTGTCCCTGCGCCGGCGCTGCCAGCCCGGTTCGAGCGACTTCGCCCACCGGGGGTCGGTGGGCCGCTGGCCGCGCACGTCGACCGAGGACGGCGTGCGCTGGAAGACGTACAACTGCCGTGCGTCGCGGCCCAGATGGGGCACGACCTGGATGGCGGTCGCGCCGGTGCCGATCAGGGCCACCCGCTTGTCGGCGAGCCGGTGGAGGTTCCCCGTCGCGTCGCCGCCGGTGTACGCGTAGTCCCAGCGGCTGGTGTGGAACGTATGACCCGTGAAGGTCTCGATGCCCGGGATGCCGGGGAGTTTCGCCTGGCTGAGCGTGCCGCTGGAGATCACCACGTACCGGGCCCGTACGCGGTCGCCGCGGTCGGTGGAGACCACCCACTCCGACGCGCCCTCGTCCCAGCGCAGTTCGGTGACCAGGGTGCGGAAGCAGGCCCCGTCGTACAGCCCGAAGTGGCGCCCGATCGCCCGCGCGTGCTGCCGGATCTCCTCGCCGGGGGCGTACTTCCACTCGGGGATGTGGCCGACCTCTTCGAGCAGCGGCATGTAGACGTACGACTCGATGTCGCAGTGGATTCCGGGGTAGCGGTTCCAGTACCAGGTGCCGCCGAAGTCACCGGCCTTCTCGATGACGCGGATCGACTCGACGCCCGCCTGGCGCAGCCGCGCGCCGGCCAGCAGACCGCCGAACCCGCCGCCGACGACGACCGCCTCGACCCGGTCGTGCAGCGGCTCCCGGGTGAACTCGGCGCTGTCCACGTACGGATCGTCCGCGTAGAAGCCGAACTCGCCCGCGATACGCCGGTACTGCGCGTTCCCCTCGGGGCGGACACGGCGTTCGCGCTCGGCGCGGTAGCGGGCCCGGAGGGCGTCGGGGTCGAACCCGAGCCCGTCCGGACCGGAACCGAGGCGGGTACCGGAGTCGGTACCGGAACCGGGGCCCGTACCGGAGTCGGGTGTGTCGGACGAGGCGTGGGGGGTGGGGGGCATACCTGTCCTTCTGGTGTGTGGGCGCGGGGGGCTGCGTCCTGTGTGATCACATGCAACCGGAGCGGACTGACAGCTCACGGCCGGTGACCTGACGGGAAGCTGACGTGACCCGGATCACATCCTCTCGCCGCGCGAAGGAGGGGCAAGGGCAGGGCTCAGTGACCGAGGCGGTAGCCGAAGCCCCGGCGCGTGTGGATCAGCGAGGGCTGCTCCTGGTCCACCTTGTGGCGCACGCGGGAGACGAGCTTCTCGATCGCGTTGCCGGCCCGGGCCTCTCCCCAGACATGGAGGCAGATCTGCTCCTTCGACAGCACACGCTCCGCGTTGACCAGCAGATGCCGCAGCAGCCGGTACTCGGCGGGGGTGAGGTCGAGCACCCGCCGGCCGCGCCAGGCCTGGCAGGTCGCGTCGTTGAGCGCGAGATCGCCGTAGCACGGCCCCTGGCGCACCGGCTCACGGCCGCGCAATAACACATGGACCCTGGCGAGGACTTCGGAGATCCGGAACGGCAGGGTGACGTAGTCCGCCTGCCCCAGGCCGAGTTCGGGCACCAGGGCCCCCAGCGTCTCGTACGGGGCGAGGAAGAGGACCGGCGGACGGTCGGCCGGGCGGAACCTGCGGCCCTCCCCCAGGCTTTCGACATCCGGGACCGTCACGTCGAAGAGGACCAGGTCGAAGCGCCGCTCCGCCATGCACAGCATCCCCTGGGCGCCGGTGCGCGCGACGGTCACCCGGTAGTCCGCCAGCTCCAGGGTGGTCGTCAGCAGGTCGGTGACCGCCGGGTCGTGGACCACGACCAGGAGGTGCTGCCCCGCCCCGCGCGCGGGCACGGAGACCGACATGTCGGCGCCGGTCACGTACTCCCCGACGGCGCCGCCCGCTCCGTACACCCGGTCCATCTCGTCCATCCCGCGCATCGCACGCACCTCGTCCGCGAAGAGCATATGCATCATGCACAATACGTGTCGGATGCATATTTGATGTCATGTCTGATGCCCCTTGCCGCGGGACCGGACGCACGGCCGGGGCGAGAGTCAGCTCCGGGGAAGGACCGGCGACCGACATGGACAAGCCCACCCACCTGATCGAGTTCGAGACGATGCTGCTCGGGCGGCATCTCTATCTGAACTCGCCCCGGGCCGGCGGTCGCCTCGAACGCAGCGCGTACATCGTGCTCAGCCGCATCCGGATGGAGGGCCCGATGTCCATCGGCCAGCTCAGCGACGCCTTCGGCCTGGACGCCTCCACGCTCAACCGGCAGACCGCGGCCATGCTCCGCGCCCACCTCGTCGAACGCATCGCGGACCCCGAGGGCGGCATCGCCCGCAAGTTCCGTATCACCGCGGAGGGCGAGCGCCGGCTCGACACCCACCGCCGGGAGAGCGTCCAGGGGCTGGAGAGGGTGCTGGCCGGGTGGGACCCGGAGGAGGTCGCCGCCTTCGCCGCGTATCTCAAGCGGTTCAACACGGACATCGAGAACCTGGACGAGCGCCCCTGGCCGCGTCCCTGACACCGCTGCCCGCACCACCGGCCCCGGCTCCGTGCGCGCGCTCACCCTCCGCTCCGAACCGTGCACCCGGCCCGTGGGGCGTTGCGCGTCCCACGGGCCGGGTGCGGGTCAGCCGCCGGTGGCGGAGGCGCGGCGCTTGACCAGCCACCACGCCCCGCCGCCGACGACGAGCACCGCGACGATCGCGCCGCCGACGAGCAGCCCCGTGGAGGAGCCGTCGTCGTCCTTCTTGTCCGCGGCCTTCTCGCCGTCCTCGGCGCCCGTGGTCGCGGGCGCGGACGACGTGCCCTCGGCCGACGGCGTCGGGCTGGGGGTCGGACTCGCGCTCGGGCTGGGCGCGATGGGCGTCGCGCCCGGTGCCGCCGCCTTCAGTTTCAGGAGCGGGGCGGGCTGTTCCGCCTCCTCCCCGTCCTTGGGCAGCTCGATCCAGCGGGAGATCTCACCGTCGCTGTACGTCTCCACGGTCTTGAACGCCACCTCGTCGGCGTCCGGGAGCTGCCTGACCTTCACCTCGTACTCGGCGTCGACCCCGGTCTTCAGCGCCGGGCCGCCGACCACGTAACCGTCGGCGGTGGCCTTGAAACTCCAGCCCTTGGGGGCCTTGCCGAGCGACACGTCGGCCGGTGCGATCCCCTTCGGCAGGACGACCCGTACCTCGCGGAAGCCCGCGGAGGCGGACTCCGCCTCGGAGACGAAGGTGAGGGTGACGTTCTCGGCGAGGGCCTGCGCCTTGTCGGCCTCGACCTCCGCGTGCGCGGCGGCGGGTCCCGCGAGCGCGAGGACGGCCGTCAGCGCGGCGGCGCCGGTCAGGCCGGCACGGCGGAGGTTCGCGGACAGGAGCGAGGGCGTGCTGGACGGGGACGTCGTGGACGTGGACACAGAGGAACTCCTTGCTGGTGGAACCGGGCGGGCCGCGGGGGCCGGACCCGGGTGAAGGGGACGAGCGGGACGGGCGTACGTCCCGGAGGTCCTCTGCGCACCAGCGTGTGTTCCAGTGTGGTCGTCCGCGTTCCGGCCGGGCGGTCGAGGGAGCGGGTGAGCGGTGCGGGCGGCGGCTCGTGGGCGGCGGCCGGGCCGGTCGGCAGGAGCCGGGACAGTACCGCCGCCGCGAGCGTGCGCAGCGTACGGCCGGTGACCAGCGCTGCCGTGACCGCCGCGTCGGCCCGGTGGAGCAGGCAGGCGACCAGCAGGGCCGCGCAGACGTGGGCCGCCGTCATCGCCCCGGCCGCGTGCTGCCAGGGGTGCCCGGGGTGTCCACCGCCCGCCGCCCTCGCGAAATGACCGGCGTGCGCCAGGTGTTCCGTACCGGCGTGCCCCATGCCCCGGTGGCCGCCGCCGGCGACCGTGCCCAGCGCGAGATGCATCGCGGCCTGCGCGGCGAGCGTGCACCCGGCGACCACGGGCAGTCCCGGGCGGCGGCGGGCGAGGGGGCGTACGGCGACGAACTGCGCGACGGCGAGGGCGGCCACGAGGCGCCACGGCACCTGTCCGCCGTCGACCGCGTGATGGCCGACGGCCGCGAGCACACTGCCGACGAGGGCGAACGTCATGGCCCGGACCACGGCCGCCGCGGAACCCGGCCCGGGGCCGAGGGCCCGGCCTTCGCCCCGCGTCACCTGGTCACCCGGCACGGTCGCCCGCCGTCCTCCCCGCACCCGTCACGTCGCCGGGCGTCGCGTCACATCATTTCGCGTCACGGCACGGCGCGTACGGCGTTCGCAGCGTCACGCACGTCCAGGTCCACGGAGGAGGCGGGCTGGAAGTCGGGGCGCAGCCCCACTTCCGGGTTGGAAGTCGGGGCGCAGCCCCACTTCCAGGGGCGCGGGGAACTGCGCGACGAGCCCCCACCGGCCCGCGGACGAACCACCCGGCCGGTCGGCGTTCACGCCGGGAGGGCGGCCGCGGGCCGCTCAGGCCCCTGCGGCGAGGGACCAGCTCGGAACGCGTCCGGCCAGGCGGCACGCGAGGAAGTACAGGGGGATCGGCGGGGTGTAGGGCGAGTCGCCCGAGGGGCTGTGGATCAGCCGGGGTTTCGCGGAGAAGCGGCCGCGGCGGGCCCGGGTCCAGGACGGGTCGGCCCGGCGGGCACCGACCGTGTAGGTGACGGAGGGCGGCCAGCTGACGCCGATGTGGGAGCCGGCGGGGACGACCCACCACCAGCGTCCGCCGCCCGCGGAACCGGCGTCGGTGTCGTCGGTGTCATCGGCGAAGACACAGCCGATACGGGGCAGACAGTCCAGGATGCGTTCACCGTGCTCCCTGGACGTGCCCACCACGTCACACCCCAGACCGGTGCGCAACCGTGCGGGTATGACCAGGCGGATCGGGCGCTCGGACGGGGACGTCACGGTCGTACGCGACCACGGTTCAGGGGCGTGCTGCAGTTCCATGAGGCAGGGATCCTTCGGCCGAGTGGGGGGCGGGCCGGGTGAGGTGCGGGGTGGACACGAGCCCGGAGGACGCGGCGGGTGTCCGTCTGTCCGACGGCAGAGGGGACGGCGGGGGGACCGTCGCCGGACGGGCCGGAAGGACGGCCCAGACGACGCGTCCGGAGCCGTGCGCGGTGTCGCGCGTGCCCCAGTCGGTGCTGAGCATGCCCACCAGCATGAGTCCGCGGCCGCCCTGGTCGTCGAGTCGGGCGGTGCGCTGGGCGGGGATCGACAGACCGCGGTTCTGGTCCTCGACCTCCAGCTGGATCCGCTGTCCGTCGGAGCGCAGTCTGCACACGATCCGCTCGCTCGCCGTGTGCGTGAGCGCGTTGGTGACCAGCTCGGAGGTCACCAGGACAGCGTTGTCACATGCCTCGGGGTCCGTGCCCCACGCGCGGAGCAGTTCGGTCACGTTCCGGCGGGCCAGGCCGACCGAGGCGGGGGTGGGAGGCAGGCCGAACACGCCCGACCTGTCGGGTGTCCTGTCCGCATTCTTGCCGAGCGCGCTGTCCGCCACGCTCTCGGTGTGCTGGTCCGCGGGCAGTCGGCCCAATGGCTTGGGGAGAGAGGGCGGAGCCATCGCCGTTCGCCTTTCGTCTGCCTTCGCACCGGGGGTCAGACCGGTGCCGGTACCGCACGGATCCGCTGCGCCGCGGGGTGCGAACACCCCGTTGCGGACAGTGACGATGCGCGGTCCGTTCTCCCCCAACTGGGCCACGCCGTCAGGTCGTTCACCGGGCCGTGACGGTACGCCCTACTGTGACACCTGCCAACATCAGCTCGCAACCGGCAAGTTGAAAATTGCAATTCAGCAGGTGCATGCTTCCTCTGTCGAACGGGTGATCGTGACAGACTGCGACCTCGAAGCCCGCTGTGAGGGGGTAAGGCGTGACCGCTGAGACCGACTGGGGTGGCGCGCCCTCCGTCCTGCGCATGATCCTCGGCAGACAGCTGGAGGAACTGCGCACCCGGGCCGGGCTGACGTTCGAGCAGGCCGGTGCGGCGCTCGGGGTCAGCCACTCCACGATCCGCCGCATGGAGGCCGCCAAGGTGGCCCGGTTGCGGCTGCCCGACGCGGAGAAGCTGCTCCAGATCTACGGCGTGACCGACCAGCAGGAGATCGACACGTTCCTGAAGTCGGTCCGTGAGGCGAACAAGCGCGGCTGGTGGCACACCTACCGCGATGTGCTGCCCGACTGGTTCTCCGCGTATCTGAGCCTGGAGCAGGCGGCACTGCAGATCCGCGCGTACGAGGCGCAGTTCGTGCACGGGCTGCTGCAGACCGAGGAGTACGCCCGCGCCCTGCTGAGCGCCGGCAACCCGCATGCCTCGGTGGACGCGACGGACCGCCGCGTGGCCCTGCGCATGCGGCGCCAGGAACTGCTCACCAGGCCCTCGCCGCCGCGGGTGTGGATCGTGATGGACGAGACGGTGCTGCGCTGGCCGGTCGGCGGCCCCGAGGTGATGCGCGCCCAGATCGACCATCTGATCGAGGTCAACTCGCTGCCTCACGTGACGCTGCAGATCATGCCGTTCGCGAACGGTCCGCACCCGGCCATGCGGGCCGGCGCGTTCCACCTCTTCCGGTTTAGGGCGCGCGAGCTGCCCGACATCGTCTATCTCAGCGGCCTGGTGGGCGCTGTGTACCTGGACAAGGACGACGACGTCGTGGTCTACCGCGAGGCCCTGGACCGGCTGGGCGCCCAGTCGGCGCCCGCCAGAAAGACCGAGGCCCTCCTCGGTGCGATCCGCAAGGAGCTCTGACGTGCACCACCACATACGCAACGGCATTCCGTCCCGCGAACTCGGCAACCGCGGCTGGTACAAGCCGTGGAGCGACGACGCGGGCGGCGCCTGCGTCGAGGCGAAGAAGCTCGGCGACGGCCGGGTCGCGCTGCGCCAGTCCACCGACCCCGACGGTCCCGCGCTGGTCTTCACCCCGCGTGAGATGACGAGTTTCCTGGCGGGCGTGAAGGCCGGCCGCGCCGACTTTTTGCTCTGACCGCTGTTCCGAAACTCCTGCTGCTGCTTGAGCGTTCACCGTGAACCGACGACAAGATGGGAGATCGGCGTTGCCCGACAACGACGGATGGCCTGCCGACCGGATCGACACCGAGAGCGCGCACTCGGCTCGCATCTACGACTACATCCTCGGAGGCAAGGACTACTACCCCGCCGACAAGGAGGCGGGTGACGCCATGGTGCGGGAGTGGCCCGCCATGCCCGTGCACATGCGGGCCAACCGCGACTGGATGAACCGCGCGGTGCGCTGGCTCGCCGAGAGCGCGGGGATACGCCAGTTCCTGGACATCGGGACGGGCATCCCCACCTCCCCGAACCTCCATGAGATCGCCCAGTCGGTGGCCCCCGAGTCCCGTGTGGTCTACGTGGACAACGACCCCATCGTCCTCACCCTGTCCCAGGGGCTGCTCGCCAGCACCCCCGAGGGCAGGACGTCGTACATCGAGGCGGACTTCCAGCACCCGGAGGCCGTCCTCGGCTCCGCGGAGTTCCTGGAGACCCTGGACCTGGACAAGCCGGTCGCGCTGACCGTCATCGCGATCGTCCACTTCGTGCTGGACGAGGACGACGCGGTCGGTATCGTCCGGCGCCTGCTGGACTCCCTGCCCTCGGGCAGCTATCTGGCGATGACCATCGGCACGGCCGAGTTCGCGCCGGACGAGGTCGGCCGGGTCGCCCGGGAGTACGCGGCGCGCGGCATGCCGATGCGGCTGCGGACGATCGGGGAGGCCGAGGAGTTCTTCGACGGTCTCGAACTGGTCGAGCCCGGGATCGTCCAGGTGCACAAGTGGCATCCGGACGGCACGGGCGAACAGGGTGTCCGGGACGAGGACATCGCGATGTACGGGGCGATCGCCCGCAAGGGGTGACGCTGCCGCTGTAAGCAGGTGTGAATCCGGCGTGCAGCCGGGGCTGATTCCGGGTGAAGCCGGCCTGCGGAACCGGCTCGCGGACCGTCCTACGACATCCGCGGGCCGGCGGGGGCTGAGCGCGCAGTTCCCCGCGCCCCTTGGGGGCGCTCCTTCGGGAGCGCCCCATTGAGGCTCACACCTCATCCCTACCTCAAATCAAAAGCGCACAACTCGGGCCATGCGGTCACTCACTTGACGACCGGGCGTCACACACGGTTGGCTCCGGCCAGCGAAAGTCGGACGGTCGGCACCTCGTCCCGTCGGCCGTCACAGCGACTTGACGCCCCCATCCGCTTGTCGGCCGCACAGCGAGGTGCTGTTCCCCCATGACCCACACTCCCTCCCGCCCCCTTTCCGGCAGAACCGCGCGCGGCACCGCCGCCCTCGCCGCCTGCGCCGCCGTCTCCCTCCTCGCGTCCGGCTGCACCGGCTCGGACGGGGCCGACTCGGACGCCACCACGGCGGGCAAGGCGGGCGGCTCCGGGATCAAGGTCGCGCTGATCACCCACAGCGCCCCGGACGACGCGTTCTGGGAGCGGGTGCGCAAGGGCGCCGAGGCCGCCGCCGCGAAGGACGGCATCGACCTGGCCTACCAGAGCGACCCTGACGCCGCCGGCCAGGCCAAGCTGGTGCGCGAGGCGGTCGCCGACAAGGTCGACGGCATCGCGGTGACCCTCGCCAAGCCCGAGGCGATGAAGGGCGCGGTCGCCGCGGCCAGGGCGGCGGGCATCCCGGTGGTCGGCCTCAACTCCGGTATCGACGCCTGGAAGGCGGGCGGCCTGATGCAGTACTTCGGCCAGGACGAGAGCGTCGCGGGCCGGGCCGTCGGCGACAAGCTGGACTCGCTGCGCGCCAAGCACGCCCTGTGCGTCATCCACGAGCGCGGCAACGTTGCCGTGGAGGCCCGCTGCGCCGGTGTGAAGAAGACCTTCGGCGGCCGTACCGACCTGGTCTACGTGGACGGCACCGACGAGGACGCGCTGATCGAGTCGGTCGCCGCCGCGCTGCGCCAGGACCCGACCATCGACGAAGTCGTGATGAACGGCGCCCAGTTCGCCCTCGCGGCCGTGAAGTCGGTGAAGGAGGCCGGCAGCAAGGCGAAGATCGCCACCTTCGACCTCAACAGCGACATCGTCAAGTCCGTGCAGAGCGGGGACGTGCAGTTCGCCGTGGACCAGCAGCCCTACCTGCAGGGATACCTCGCCGTGGACGCGTTCTGGCTGTACGAGACCAACGGCAACGTGAGCGGCGGCGGCGAGGAACCGGTGCTCACCGGACCGGCGTTCGTCACCAGGCAGAACGTCGCCTCGGTGGCCAAGTACGCGGCGAACGGGACCCGCTGAACCGCCCGCCGGGGCTGCCCGAACGGAGATCGCCTTATAACGGCGATGACAAGGTTTGGGGTACTCACGGTGCGTACGGTCACTTGTACGGATAGCATCCTGCGGACCCCCTGTGCGCACAGGACACGCGCCCATCCGGCGCGTCCGTCCCCTGCTCCGCCCTGCCGACGATCCGACACCCCCCGCGACCGCCCGAACTCCCCCTCGACCGACCCCTGCTCACCGCTGATCGCTCTAGGACGACGATGTCTCCACGGACAGGCGCCCGCCGCCGTCTCGGCTCCATACGTCTCTCGCTGATCCTGTTGGCCCTGGTTCCCAGCGTCACCCTCGCCGCCATGTGGGGTGTGACGACGATCCAGATGTTCTCCGAGGGCCTGCGGCTGCGGGACCAGACCGGCCTCAGCCGGTCGACCGGGGCCATGGGCACCGACGCGACGCTGGCGCTGCAGAAGGAACGCAGCCTGTCCGCCGTGCTGCTGGCCTCGCCCGACAGCTCCCGCAGCGCCCTGGACGCGCAGCGGGAACGTACCGACAAGGCCATCGCGACGCTGGTCGGCCAGTCCGAACGGATCCGCGAGGCACCCACCCGTATCCGCGACCGGATGTACTCGGTCATCGCGTCGGTGGGCAGCCTGGAGTACTACCGCGGGCAGGTGGACAACCCCACCGACATCACCCCCGAGCAGGCGCTGGACCAGTACACCTCGATCATCGACGACCAGATCCACGCGTTCCAGGAGATCTCGCAGGTCGACGACGGCGAACTCACCTCGCAGGCGGGCCCGCTCGTCGCCCTCGAACACTCCGCGGAGCTGGTCTCCCAGGAGGACGCCCAGCTCCACCTGGTGTGGCCGGCGGGCAGGCTCGACGACGAGTCGTGGAGCCACTTCACCCAACTGGTCAACGCCCGGCGCTTCCTCGTCGAGGACCAGCTCATCCCGTCGCTGCGCGGCTCGGTCAAGACACAGACCGAACGGATCCTCCAGGGCTCGGACTGGAAGTCCCTGGAGACCGTCGAGGAGCAGGTGCTCGCGGCGCGCGCGAAGGGCGGCGACGGCGGGCGGATCGACCTCCCGAACGCGCAGAAGCGCTGGACGACGGCGTACGACAAGCTCCGGCTGCAGTACTCCACGCTGATCCAGCAGGAGACGGCGGCACTGCTGCAGCGCAGTGACGACCAGGCCGAGGCGCTGCTGATCAAGGCCGCCGCGCTGAGCGCCGCCGGACTCGTCGCCCTGCTGGTGTGCGTCTTCATGTCGTGGCGCATCACCCGCTCCCTGTCGCGGCGGCTGCGCGGGCTGCGGATCGCCACCCTGGGCCTGGCCGAGGAACGGCTGCCCGACGTGGTGGCGCGGCTCGACCGCGGCGAGACCGTCGACGTGGAGTCCGCGACGCCCGAGCTGGACTACGGCCGCGACGAACTCGGCCAGGTGGCGCAGGCGTTCAACACCGCCCAGCGCACGGCGGTCAACACCGCGGTGGAACTCGCCGACACCCGGCGCGGTTTCCAGAAGGTCATCCTCGGCATCGCCCGGCAGAGCCAGAACCTGGTCAACCTCCAGCTCACCAAGCTCGACGCGCTGGAACGCGAGCACCAGGACCCGAACATCCTCAAGGGCCTGTACGAACTCGACTCCACGGCGAGCCAGTTGCGCCGCTACGAGGAGAACCTGGTCATCATCAGCGGTGAGCGGCCCGGCCGCAGCTGGACCGAGCCGGTCGCCCTCATCGACATCCTGCGCAGCTCGGTCGGCGAGGTCGCCGAGTACCAGCGCGTGGAGGTGCAGACCGAGGAGGAGGTGTTCCTCGCCCCGCCCGCGGTGGCCGACGTCATCCACCTGCTCGCCGAACTCATCGACAACGCGACCACGTACTCCCCCGCGCCCAGCCCCGTCGGGGTGCGGGCCGGACTGGTGGCCAGGGGCCTCGCGGTGGAGATCGAGGACCGCGGGCTCGGCATGTCCGAGGACGACTACGCGTCGTTCAACGCCCAGTTGGCGGTGCCCCCGCAGTTCGACGTGGTGGCCCTCGCCGACGACCTGCGGCTCGGCATGTTCGTGATCGCCCGGCTCGCCAACCGGCACGGCATCACCGTCACGCTGCGCCCCTCCCCGTACGGCGGCACGACCGCGATCGTGCTGATCCCGTACGAGATCGTGGTGCGCGATTCCCCGGAGTCCGCCGCCGGGGGCGCGCGGGCGGCCGACGAGGCGCGCGGGCCCGCCGGGGAACCGGTCCGGGCCGCGGTCGCCGCGAAGGGCACGAGCGCGCGGGACACCGAGGACGCCGACGCGGACGGGCCCGTGCACGAACGCTCACGGGAGGCGCAGCCGGTCGCCCGCGCGCGGACCGGCGAGGTGCCCGCGGCACGGACCGGCACCGTCAGACCCCGTCCCGAGGCCGGGCGTTCCGACGCGGGCCGTGGCGGTACGGGCCGCGCCGACGCGGACCGTGCCGGCGCGGGCCGTTCCGGGTCGGGTGGCCTCCCGGCCCGCGACGGTCTGAAGGCGCTGCCGCGCCGGGTGCCGCAGACCAGCCTGGCCGCCGAGTTGCGGGAGGACTCCGTGACCGGCACCGCCGACGAGGCCGACAGCTCCCTGGACGACTTCACCGCGGAACGCGCGGCCTCCTCCCTCGCCGGATTCCAGCGCGGAACACTCCAGGCGCGTGACAACGACGCGGATCCGTCGTACGACCAAGGGGAAGAAGCCGCTCCCGAAGGCGCTTCCGTCACCTCGACTCCGCCCGCTGACCGCTCATGAAGGACAGAGAAATGACACGCCCCATCCCTGCCACGCACAGTCAGCTCGACCAGCTGCTCACCGGACTGGTGGACCGGGTCGCCGAGGTGAACCAAGCCGTCGTGCTCTCCGAGGACGGACTGGTCGTCAGCAGGTCCACGGGGTTCCTGCGGGACGACGCCGAGCGGCTGGCGGCGACCGCGTCCGGTCTGATGAGCCTCAGCAAGGGCGTCAGCATGGACTTCCGCGGCGGGCCCGTCCGGCAGGCGCTCATCGAGATGGCCAACAGCTATCTGATTCTCACCACGGCGGGGCCCGGTGCCCATCTGGCCGTGCTCACCAACCGGGGCGCGGACGTCGGAGTGGTCGCGTACCAGATGAACATGCTGGTGAAGAAGATCGGCGAGCACCTCAGCGCGGCTCCGCGGGCCGGCGTCGCCACCGACTCCGGCGAGTGAAGTGAACGGAGGCGATTCGGCGGGCCGGCTCGTCCGGCCGTTCACGCTGACCGGCGGGCGCACCCGGCCCAGCCGCGCCGACTTCACCCTCATCACGTCGGTGACCACGGTGGATCCGCCGCCCGCCCGGGCCGCGCGACCGCAGCCCGAGCACGCGCGGATCCTGCGGCTGTGCGCGAAGCCGCTCGTGGTGGCGGAGCTGGCCGCCCAGCTCGATCTGCCGGTGAGCGTGGTCTGCATCATGCTCTGCGATCTGCTGGAGGCGGGCCGGATCACCGCCAGGGCACCGCGTGAGATCTCCCGCACCACGGACCTGGACCTGCTGCAGAAAGTGAGGGACGGCCTTGGCCGGCTCTAGCCCCGTCATCCAGGGGACCTCAGCACCCGACACGGTGAAGATCCTGATCGCCGGCGGGTTCGGCGTGGGCAAGACCACGATGGTCGGCTCGGTCAGCGAGATCGTGCCGCTGCGCACGGAGGAACCGCTCACCGCGGCCGGCCTGGGCGTCGACGACCTGGGCGGCATCCCGGAGAAGCACGCCACCACGGTGGCCCTGGACTTCGGGCGGATCACGCTCAGCCAGGAGCTCGTGCTGTATCTGTTCGGCACGCCCGGGCAGCAGCGGTTCTGGTTCATGTGGAACGACCTGGCCATCGGCGCCCTGGGGGCCGTGGTGCTGGTCGACGTCCGCCGCCCGGAGTCCAGCTTCGCCGCCATCGACTTCTTCGAGCGGCGGGGCATCCCGTTCGTCGTCGGCGTCAACGGCTTCCACGGCGAGCATCCGTACGAGCCGGAGGAGATCCGGGAGGCCCTGGCGCTGCCGGAGAACGCGCACGTGCTGCTGTGCGACGCCCGGGACCGCGAGTCGTGCCGGGACGTACTGATCGCGCTGATCGACCAGTTGATAGCGACCTCGTCCCAGAGCAACGGAAGCGGACGGCCCGGCGCTTCGGCCTGAGAGGCGACGGGCCGGGCGCCGGCAGGCCGGGCAGCTGGCGGGCCCGGTAGCGGGTGGGCCCGGTAGCGGGTGGGCTTGAGATCTGGTGGGCGTGGGCACAACAAAGGAGCCGGAGCCGTGTGCGCGACGGCGGGCCGTCCACGCCCCGTCGGCTTGCGGACACCATGGCGTCACACCGGGTGGGCATGTTTCGGCCGTCCCCTCCTGCCTCGCCGTGACCGTCCGCCCGCCCCGCGCGGGTATGACGCGGAAGGACGACGTGCGCCGTGTCCTCGCTCCCGCTCGAATCCGTCCCCCGGGCGCTCCCCACGCCCGCCCCTGCTCCGCCGCTCCGCCCCGAGCCCTCCCCCGATCCGGTTCCCTCCCGCCTCCCCGCGGTCGGCCGCCCGGTCCGCTGGGCGCTGACCCTGCTCCCGCTCGTGCTGATCGCGGTCTGGGCGGCGGCCGACTGGCGGACCGTCCGCGACGGAACCGCCCGGCTGGCCGCCGCCGACCCCTGGTGGCTGCTCGCCGCGGTCCTGTGCACCTGCCTGGGCTGGGTGGCCGCCGCGTGCGTCCGCCAGGGCGCCATCCCCGACCGGCTGCCGCCGGGACCGCTGCTCGCCTCGCAGTTCGCCGCCGGAGCGGCGAACCATGTGCTCCCGGCGAGCATCGGCGCCCACGCCGTCACCCTGCGCTTCCTCCAGGGCCGGGGCATACCCCTGGCCCGCGCCACCGCCTCGCTCGCGCTGTACTCCCTGGTCAGGCCGATCGCCAAGACGATGGTGCTGCTGGTCTTCGTGGTGGCCCACCCGGACCTGCTGCACCTCGGTGAACTGGTCCCGGACGAACGGACCATGGCCCTGGTCGCCGGTTCCGTCGCCGCCGGGTTCGGCGTGGCCGCGCTGCTGGTGACGACCATACGTCCCCTGCGCCGGCCGGCCCTGGACTGCGTACGCACCGCCCTGACCGACGTACGGCTGCTGCACCGGCGGCCCGCCCGGATCGTCGCCCTCTGGGGCGGGGCGGCGGCGACCCCGCTGCTGCAGGGCAGCGTGATCGCCACGGTCGGCTTCTCGCTCGGGCTCCCGCTGTCCTGGACGCAGGTGGTCCTCGCGCTGCTCCTGGCCAGCACGGCGGTCGGGGCCGTCCCCGCGCCCGGCGGGATCGGGCCCGTGGACGCGGCGCTGGTGTTCACCATGGTCGCGTTCGGTGCCCCCGTGGGCATCGCGGCGGCGACCGTCGTCGGCTACCGCGTCCTGACGGTCTGGATACCGCTGCTGCCGGGCGCGCTGGTGCTGTCGGCCCTCGTGCACCGCAGGGTGCTGTGAACGGCGGAGGCCGTGCCGCCCCGGCTACGAGCCGGTTCCGCCGCGATCGATCGCTGCCACATGGGAGACGTTCTCGCGGTCGTCGGCGTCCGTGCTGGGCTCGGCGTCGAACCACGCGTCGAGGATCTCCTTGAGCAGCGGTTCCGACGTCAGCCGCAGCCCGAGGGCGAGCACGTTGGCGTCGTTCCAGCGGCGGGCGCCGTCGGCCGTGTAGGCGTCCGTGCACAGCGCGGCCCGTACGCCCGTCACCTTGTTCGCGGCCAGTGACGCGCCCGTGCCGGTCCAGCAGCACACGACGGCCTGGTCCGCCCGCCCGGCGGCGACATCGCGGGCCGCCGTCTCCGAGCACACCGCCCATCGCGCGTCGCCGTCGGGCAGCAACGCCCCGTACGCCCGCACCTCGTGGCCGCGCTCGCGCAGTTCTGCGACCAGCGCGCGGGCCACGGGTTCGTCCATGTCGGAGGAGACGGAGATCCGCATGCGCCGGAGACTACCGGCAGAGACCGGCGGCATCCATCGGCCGTCACCCGCCGCCTGTCACCCGGCACCCGTCATCCATAGGCGGCGACCGCGATCCGGACGAACGAGTCGCGTACGGGGTTCGCGTCGCCCCGGTTCCAGGCGAGGACCACGCGGCTCGGCGGCATGTCGATCAGCGGTACCACCCTGAGCCCGCGCGCCGGCTCGTGGTCGAGGAGCGTCATACCGACCGTGCCGTTCCACAGGACGGCCTGCTGACACTCCTGCACCGCGCGCACCACCGGCCCCTCGCGGGACTCCCCACCGCTCCAGTACGACTGCCAGAGCGGGTCGGTGCCCGCCGGGAACCGGAACCAGCGGCGGCCGGTCAGGTCGGCCAGCTTCAGGCTCTCGCGCCGGGCCAGCGGATCGTCGGCGCGCAGCAGCGCCCCCACCGGGTCGGCCCGCAGTTCCCGCACGGCCAGACCGGTCTCGTCGAACGGCCCGCGGGTCAGGGCGATGTCGACCGCTCCGGCGCGCAGTCCGCAGGTCGGGTCGGTGAGGTCGGTCTCGCGGACGCGGACCTCGACGTGCGGGTGCAGCCGGCGATGGGCGGCGGCCAGTCTGAGCACGCCCGGGTCCGTGCTGTCCCCGAGGAGGCCGACGGTGAGGACCGCGGCACCGGCCGCCGCGGTCACGCGTTCGCGGATCCGGTCGGCCCGGCCGAGCAGGTCGCGCGCCTCGTCGAGCAGCAGCGCCCCCGCCGCGGTGAGCGCGACCCCGGCGGAGGACCGGTCGAACAGCGCGGCGCCCAGGTCGCTCTCCAGGCGCCGGATCGCCCGGCTCAGCGGCGGCTGGCTCATATGGAGCCGGGTGGCGGCCCGGCCGAAGTGGAGTTCCTCGGCGACCGCCACGAAGTAGCGCAGCGTGCGTAGCTCCATGTTCGCCACGATAGTCATGCTGGCACCTGCGCCGATACCCGTACGGTATCGAGGTGCCGGAACGGGTCTTGGACAGCCGGGGCGCCCCCGCAGTGTGATCAAGGCATGACTGACGCACTCGAACCCGCCTACTGGATCGTCGCCGGCCTGCTCGCCCTCTTCTACCTCTACGGGGGCGGGGTGAAGGTGGTCAGGAGCCGTGAGGGGCTGCGCCCGATGATGGCCTGGGTGGACGGCACGCCGATGCCGGCCGTCAGGGCGATCGGCGTGATCGAGGTGCTGGGCGCGATCGGGCTGATCCTTCCGCCGCTGACCGGCATCGCGCCCTGGCTGGCGACGGCCGCGGCCGTCGGGTTCGTGATCCTGCAGATCGGTGCGACCAGGGTGCACCTGCGGCTCGGGGACCGGCGGATCGCCCTCAACATCACGCTTCTCCTGACCGCCGCGGTGACCGTGTGGCTGGCCACGGTCTGGCTGTGAGCACGTTCACCCGGGATGCGGCTCGCGGGTGAGGGGGTCCGGGTCAGCGGAAGCGCCCAAGGGGATCCCCTCCGCCTCGTGCGGTGCGGGCGCGAAGACGCGCTGAAGGCTCGCTTCGAGGTCGTCCAGGGCCCGCCGCGCGGTCACGATCCGCTCGCGCAGCTCCCGTTCGGCCTCGATCCCCGCGAGCTGCAACGGCGTCGGCGTCGACACCGGGATCGGTACCGGCCCCGCAGGGAGTACGCCGGCCGCCCCGCTGGCCTCCTCCTGCTCGCGCTCCAGCTCGCGGGCCTCGTCGAGGGAGCTGATCACGACCCCGATGAGCACGTTGACGAGGACGAAGGAGGCGAGGAGTACGTAGGAGGCGTAATAGACGATGCTCCAGCGGGAGATCTCCAGGCCCGCGCGGACCGAGTCGCCCAGCCCGTCCAGGGTCATCAGGAGGAAGAGGGTGAGCACGGCGCGGCCGAGCGAGCCGAAGTGCTCGGGGTCGCTCTCGGCGAAGGCGACCCAGCCCACCATCGCGTACACGTAGAGCAGCAGGGCACCGACGATCAGGAAGCTCATGGTGCCGGGCAGGCTGCGGCCCACGGCGACGAGGAAGACGCGCAGTTGGGGCAGGAACCTGGCCGTGCGCAGGACGCGGGCCAGGCGCAGCAGCCGCAGGATGGTGCCGTTCTCACGGACGGCGGGCAGGAACGCGGAGAACACGACGGCCAGGTCGAACAGGTTCCACGGGTCGCGGAAGAAGTCCCGGGGGCGGTCCGCGTGGGCGCCCGCGCGCAGCAGGATCTCCACCGTGAAGGCCGCCAGGAAGCAGTGCTCGACGAGCTTGAGCTGCCCGTGCCAGTCGTGGACGACGCCCGTGTAGGTCTCGATGCCGAGGACCAGCGCGTTGGCGATGATCAGCGCGAAGACCGCGGCACCGAACCAGCGGGCCTCGGTGACACCGCGACAGCGGTCGGCCAGGGCCGCCCGAGCGGCCCGGGAACGGCGGGTGCCGGGTAAGTGTGTGGCCGCGTCATCCGTCATCGCGCGCTTCCAGCTCCCTCTTCATGAAGTCGTACACCCCCGCCAATTTCTACACTACTGTAGAAATAAGCGATGCCCCGGCCGTTCCAGGCCGACCGGGCACACCTCTCACACGTACGGAGATCTCATGGCCCTGTGGGACCGCATCAAGGATTCCGCGTCGACGATGCAGAACCAGCTGGTGGCGAAGAAGAACGACCTCAAGAGCGGTGCCTTCCGCGACGCCTCGATGGCGATGTGCGCGCTGGTCGCCGCCGCCGACGGCACGATCGACCCGTCCGAGCGCCGCCGGGTGGCCCAGCTCATCGCCACCAACGAGGTGCTGCAGAACTTCCCCGCCGACGACCTCCAGCGCCGCTTCGACGCCAACCTCGACAAGCTGGTCGCGGACTTCGACTTCGGCAAGGTCAGCGTGCTGCAGGAGATCGCGAAGGCCAAGAAGAAGCCCGCCGAGGCGCGTGCCGTGGTCCAGATCGGCATCGTCATCGGGGGCGCCGACGGCGACTTCGACAAGACCGAGCAGGCCGTGGTCCGCGAGGCGTGCTTCACGCTGGACCTGCCGCCGCACGAGTTCGACCTCTGAGAACCACCGCGGCCGGAACGGGCGGGGTGAGCGGCACGGGCGGACCGGGCGGGGCGGACGGGGCGACAGCCTCGGCC
>NZ_JBHWZP010000148.1:0-22773 GCF_042728395.1 Streptomyces sp. NPDC060205 | reverse complement strand
CCACATGCGTGTGGGCTACGGGTGGGGTGTCGAGCCGTACGCCGTCAGGAAGCGGTCGCGGAAGGAGTCCATCCGCCAGACCGGGGCCGTGTCGTCGGGCTTGAGGCCCTCCGTCCAGTTCCAGTCGTCGATCTTGTCGAGTACGGACTTGTCGTGGGCGACGATCGACACCGGCACGTCCCGGCTGGCGTGGTCGCCGCTCACCCTGGCCAGGGGCTGGTGGTCGCCCAGGAAGACCAGCACGGTGTTCTTGTCGCCGTACTTGACGACGTAGTCGATGAGGCTGGTCACGGAGTACTCGACGGACTTGCCGTACTCCTCCTTGACCTTGGTCGAGTCGTAGAAGACGTCCGCGGGCTTCTTGCCCTCCTTCTGGATGTCCTTGTAGACCGAGCCGTCGCCGACCTCGTCCCAGGGGATCGTCCTGGGGATCGGCGCCCAGGGCTGGTGGCTGGAGGTCAGGATGATCTCCGACATCAGCGGCTTGTCGCGCTTCTTGCCGTGCTCAAGGCGCTGGTAGGCGCTGAGGGCGTACTGGTCGGGCATGGTCGACCAGCTGAACTTGGGTCCCTTGTAGCCGAGTTCCCGTGAGTCGTAGACGTTGTCGAGGCCGTAGAACGAGCCCTCGGGCCAGCTCTTCTGGACGCCGGGCATGATGCCCACGGTCCGCCAGTCGCCGGTGCGCTGGAAGGCGCCGGTGAGCGTCAGGTGGTCGCCGGCGGTGACGGTGCGGTAGCGGGCCTGGTTGCTGATCCACAGTCCGGACAGGAACGTGGAGTGCCCGAGCCAGCTGCTGCCGCCGTACGTGGCCGAGGTGAGCCAGCCGCTCTCGGCCGCGTAACCGGCCTCGGTCAGCTCGGCCGTCTTGGCGTCGAGCACGGCGTCGACCCCGGGCGCCATGACCGGGTCCTCGATGGCGCTGCGGCCGTAACTCTCGATGAACGCGAAGATGACGTCCTTGCCGCGCAGATCGGGGACGAGCTGGTCCGGCGGCGTCTTCGCGAACTTGTCCTTCTTGGCGATCTTGGCGAACTCCGCCTCGTCCTTGAGGGTCGCCTGCACCCGGTCCACCCGGTTCTGGACGGCTCCCGCGGTGCTGCGGGCCGCGAACTGCACCCCCGCGAACTGCACGCCGAGCGCCGAGCAGGCCACCCAGACCGTGCCGGCGACCAGCGTGGCACGGGTCGCCCGGCCGCTCTGGCGGGCCAGCAGGTTGGCGAGCCGGACGACGGAGAGCGCCATCAGCGCGAAGATGGCGACGACGAGCACGATGACCGCGATGACGACGCCGACCGCGCCGGTCTTGCCCATCGAGTCCTCAAGGTACGTCCGGGCGTCGTCGAACAGGACCCAGTCGAGTACGAGGTTGAAGCCGCGTCCGAGGAATTCGTTGAAGCCGAGGTCGAGGAGGTTCAGGACGGTCATCGCGCCCAGGCTCAGACCGGCGAGGACGGCCGTGATCAGCCTCAGCGTCTTCGGCAGGACCATGAGGACGGCCGCGCCGAAGATCGCCTCCACCGGCAGCCGGAGGAACACGGCCGGCCGGAAGCGGTCGGGGTCGTTCGGCATGAGCAGCGCGAAGAGCACGAGCAGGGCGGCGAGGGTGGTGACCGTGTAGGTCACGGTCCGGGCGGCGCCGGGGTGCTTGGCGCGCCAGCCGCGGGGGGCGGGGGGTGCCTCCGACGTCCCGCCGGCGTCGGGGACGGCGGGCGCGTTCTCGCCGGCGTCCGGGGACGTGCCCTCGCCTGCGACGTCGGGGGTGTCCTCGCCTGCGGTCGCGCGGGCTTCCCCGACGGCGGACGCATCCGCGTCGGTGGATATGTCCGCCTCGGCGGGTGTCGCCGCGTCCTGCCCGGCGGAGGCCTCTTCGCCCGCGGCCTCGGCCGGGGCGACGGCCGCGCCGATCGGCGGCTCCGCAGTCCCGGCGGGCGTCCCGGCCTCGTCGGCGGTGGCCGGGTCCGGCTGTTCGGCGGCCGGCTCCGCGTTTCCTGCGGGCGTGTCCGCCTTCTTCGCGGGCGTGCTGTCCGCCGGAGGCGCTGCCTCGGGCATCTCGGGTTCCTTCGGGGTTGTCCGGTCCAGGTCCGGCAACTGGTGAGAGTTCGTGGTGCTAGACAACCCGAAGGTCCTTCCGTGCGAAACCCTGTGGTGGCTGGGCGGACCAGGCTCGGGTGGCCGGACCGCCATAACGTAACTGGTACGGCCCACCAGCGGGTTCAGTTCAGTGGGCCGGGGGTTCGCCCGGCAAAGATTCGGTCACCGGCGAGTCAAGGTCACCAGGGGCCGCCGGCTGGGAATCCTCCCCGAACCGGTCCCGCAGCTCCCGCTTGAGGATCTTCCCGCTCGCGTTGCGCGGCAGCTCGTCCACGAACACCACCCGCTTGGGCGCCTTGAAGTGGGCGAGCTTCTCCCGGGCGTGGGCGAGCAGTTCGTCCTCCGTGACCTCGCCTCGGCGTACGACGACCGCGGTGACGGCCTCGATCCACCGCTCGTCCGGGAGGCCGACCACCGCGGCCTCGGCCACCTCGGGGTGGGTGTAGAGCGCGTCCTCGACCTGCCGTGAAGCGACGAGTACGCCCCCGGAGTTGATGACGTCCTTCACCCGGTCGACGACGGTGTAGTACCCCTCGGCATCCCGCACCACGAGATCCCCGGAGTGGAACCAGCCGTCCCGGAAGGCCTCGGCCGTCTCCTCGGGCTTGTCCCAGTAGCCCTCGCAGAGCTGCGGCGACCGGTAGACGACCTCACCGGAGGTGCCGTCGGGCACGTCCTTGCCGTCCTCGTCGACCACTCGCGCGTCCACGAAGAGCACCGGACGCCCGCAGGAGTCCATCCGCTTCTTCCTGTGCTCGTGCGGCCCCAGCACCATGGACAGCGGGCCGATCTCGCTCTGGCCGAAGCAGTTGTAGAAGGCCAGCTTCGGCAGCCGGGCCCGCAGCCGTTCCAGTACGGGCACCGGCATGATCGACGCCCCGTAGTACGCCTTGCGCAGTCCGCTCAGGTCGCGGGTCGCGAAGTCGGGGCGGTTCGACAGACCGATCCACACGGTGGGCGGCGCGAAGAGGCTGTCCGCCCGGCCGGCCTCCACGAGGTCGAACAACTGGTCCCCGTCGGGGGCGTCGAGGATGGTGTTGGAGGCGCCGACCGCGAGGTACGGCAGCAGGAACACGTGCATCTGCGCCGAGTGGTAGAGCGGCAGCGAGTGCACGGGCAGATCGCCCGCACTCAGGTCGAGGGCGGTGATCGCGCTCAGGTATTCGTGCACCAGCGCGCGATGGGTCAGCATCGCGCCCTTGGGCAGGGCTGTCGTGCCCGAGGTGTAGAGCAGCTGCACCAGGTCCTCGGTGCGCGGCTCGGGGCCGTCGTAGGCGGGCGTCGACTCCAGCCGGGCGAGCAGCGAGTCCTCGGCGTCACGCAGCGGCAGCACCCGTACGCCGTCGGGGAGCCGGTCCGCGAGGTCCGGGTCGGCCAGGACCAGTGTGCTGCCCGACTGACCGACGATGTACGCGAGATCGTCGCCGGTGAGGTTCTGGTTCACCGGCACATGGACGAGCCCGGCGCGGGCGCAGGCCAGGAAGCCGATGAGGTACGCGTCGGAGTTGTGCCCGTAGGCGCCGACGCGGTCGCCCGGCACGAGTCCCGAGGAGCGCAGGACCCCGGCCGCGCGGGAGACGGCCTCGTCGAGTTCGGCGTAGGTCCAGGTGCGTTCGCGGTAGGTGACCGCGAGGCGGGCCGGGGTGCGCCGGGCGGTGCGTCGCAGCACCCCGTCAACCGTGCTGCCGTGTCCAGGCGTCATGGGACTTGATCCTGGTTCCGTCCAGGTCGCAGGTCAAGCCGGGCGGCACGGGCTCCGGAACGGGCGGTGTGGACGGTCTCTTGTGGCATGGGACCACACAGGGCCGGAGCACATGTGGTCCCCTTCCTCGTGGCATGGGGCCACATGGCGCCGGACCACATGGCACCGGACCACATCCGCGCCGAGGCCTCACACCGGTCGCGTACGACCCTCCCAGTACGGGTCCCGTAGCCGTCGTTTGTACAGCTTCCCGTTCGGGTCGCGCGGCATCGTATCGATGAAGTCGACGCTCCCCGGGCGCTTGTACCCGGCGAGTTGCTGCGCGCAGTGTTCGAGGATCCGGGCGGCCAGCGCCTCGCCCGCCTCGAAGCCGGGAGCGGGTTCGACGACCGCCTTCACCGCCTCGCCCCAGTCGTCGTGCGGGATCCCGAAGGCGGCCGCGTCGGCGACGGCGGGGTGGGTGAGGAGCGCGGCCTCGATCTCGGCGGGATAGATGTTGACCCCGCCCGAGATGATCATGTCGATCTTGCGGTCGCGGAGGAAGAGATAGCCGTCCTCGTCGAGAAATCCCAGGTCGCCGACGGTGAAGAAGTCCCCGATGCGGTTCTTCCTCGTCTTGGTCTCGTCCTTGTGGTACGAGAATCCGCCGGTGCTCATCTTCATGTAGACGGTGCCGAGTTCACCGGGCGGCAGCCGGTTCCCGTCGTCGTCGAAGACGGCGAGTTCGCTGATCGGCCAGGCCTTGCCGACCGTGCCGGGCTTCTTCAGCCAGTCCTCGGCGGTGGCGAAGGCCCCACCGCCCTCACTGGCC
Source organism: Streptomyces sp. NPDC060205 (assembly GCF_042728395.1). Lineage (NCBI taxonomy): Bacteria > Bacillati > Actinomycetota > Actinomycetes > Kitasatosporales > Streptomycetaceae > Streptomyces > Streptomyces sp. NPDC060205. The sequence continues at coordinate 18,169 of NZ_JBHWZP010000148.1, read as the reverse complement.
GCGTAGTACTCCTCGACGCTGTCGCCCCACCACTCGATCATGGCCCGTTTCACGTGGTCCGGGCAGGGGGCGGCACCATGGATGGCGTGCCGCATGGACGACACGTCGTACGCCTCTCTGGTGTGTTGCGGCAACGCCAGCAGGCGGTGGAACTGGGTCGGCACCATATGGGTGTGGGTGCACTGATGGGTGTCGATGAGCCGGAGCATCTCCTCGGGCGTCCACTTGTCCATCAGCACCAGCCGGTGGCCGATGTGCAGGGACGCGCCCGCGAACTGCAGGACCGCCGTGTGGTAGAGCGGCGAGCACACCAGATGCACATTGCCGTCGAACGGCTTGATCCCGAAGATGCCGAGGAAACCGCCGAGATACGTCTCCTCGGGGAGCTTGCCGGGCAGCGGGCGGCGTATGCCGCGCGGACGCCCCGTGGTGCCGGAGGTGTAGTTCATGACCCAGCCGAGTGTCCGGTCCGCGGGCACGGTGCCGGGCTGCCCGTCGAGGAGGTCGCCGTACGGCCGGAACCCCTCGATCGCACCGGCCGCACCGGCCGTGCCGACCGCGTACCGCCGGTCCGCGGGGAGCTTCGCCTCGTCGGCCGCGTGGCGCGCCGCGGCGCCGAACCGCTCGTGCGCGATGAGCGCCCTGGCCCCGGAGTCGGCGACGATCCAGGCGATCTCGGGGCCGACCAGATGGTGGTTGACGGGCACGAGGTAGAAGCCGGCCTGGGAGGCGGCGAGATAGACGGTGAGGAACTCGACGCCGTTGGGCAGCACGACGGCGAAGGAGTCGCCGCGTTCGAGTCCGGCGGCGCGCAGTCCGTGGACCAGGCGGTTGGCCTCGGCGTGCAGCCGTCCGGCGGTCCACTCCTCGCCGTCGGTCGCGACGAGCACGACGCGTTCGGGGTCGGCGGTGGCCTGGGACCAGAAACCGTTGGGGGGCTGGCTCACTCGTGGCTCCTTCCGGCGATGCGGTCGAGTCGGTCCACGGCCTCCTCGAAGCCGCGGGTGAGGTCGTCGACGACCTCCTGGACGGCCCGTTCACTGTTCATGCGGCCGACGATCTGTCCCACAGGTGTGCCGAGCAGGGGTTCCACCTCGTGCTTCTGGATCCGTGAGAGCGCCTCGGCGACCAGGAGTCCCTGCAGCGGCATGGGAAGCGTGCCGGGGCCGTTCGGGTCGTCCCAGGCATCGGTCCACTCGGTGCGCAGCTGCCGTGCGGGTTTCCCGGTCAGCGCGCGCGAGCGGACCGTGTCGCCCGACCCGGCGGCGAGGAGTTTCCGGGTCACGGCGCGCGAGTGCATATCGGCCTCTGTGGTGGTCAGCCATATGGAGCCGAGCCACACACCCTGGGCGCCGAGTGTGAGCGCGGCGGCCATCTGCTGTCCGCTGCCGATGCCCCCCGCGGCGAGCACGGGCAGGGGTGCCACGGCTTCGACGACCTCGGGGGTGAGCACCATGGAGCCGATCTCGCCGGTGTGGCCGCCGCCCTCGTAGCCCTGGGCGACGACGATGTCGATGCCCGCCTCGGCGTGCTTGCGCGCGTGCCGGGCGCTGCCCGCGAGGGCGGCGACGAGCACGCCCTTCTCGTGGGCGCGCTCGATGACGTCGGCGGGCGGCGAGCCGAGCGCGTTGGCCAGCAGCTTGATCGGATAGTCGAAGGCGACGTCCAGCTGGGTGCGGGCGACCTGTTCCATCCAGCCGCTGATCCGCCAGCCGGAGGCCTCGCCCTCGTCGAGTTCGGGGACTGCGTACTTGGCCAGGGTGTCCCTGACGTACTGGCGGTGGCCCTCGGGGATCATCGCCTCGACGTCGGCCTCGGTGACACCCTCGACCTTCTTGGCGGGCATGACGACATCCAGCCCGTACGGCATCGAGTCGACGTGTGCCTCGATCCAGTCGAGGTCCCGTTTGAGCTCGTCGGGGTCGGTGTAGCGGACCGCGCCGAGCACACCGAATCCACCGGCCCGGCTGATGGCAGCGGCGACGGCGGGGAACGGCGTGAAGCCGAAGAGGGCGTGCTCGACTCCCAGTTTCTTGCTCAGCTCCGTCTGCATGGGCGCAGGATGCCGCAGTCCTGTGGACGAGGGAAGACCTTTTCTGATGACCCGTCAGTTTTTTGGACCGCGTACGAGTCGGGGCGCCACCGTTGACACCGCCCTCCTCTGACACAAAAGTTTCACCGGGCACAGTGCGGGCGGAAAGATATTTTCAGGCGGTGCGACGGGAGGCTCTTCAATGGCATCGATGTCATCGACGGGGGACAGAGCGGGCAGCGGGCCGACCCGCCGTCAAGTGGGGCGAGGTCTGACGGCGTTGGGAGGCGCGTTGATCCTGGCGCCTCTGCCCGCGGCATCGGCGGCGCCCGGCCCGGCGAAGAGCGACGGAGCCGGCCACCAGCACCCGACCCTGCGCCATGGCTCCGCCGAACGCGCCGGTCTGCTCCCCGGCCCGCTGCGCCAACTCGTCACCGACGCACAGACGTTCCTCGCCCCCTCCCCCAAGTACCCCTGGTTCGCGGGTGCCGTGCTGCTCGCGGGCCGCGGCGGTACGGTCGCGCTGCACGAGCCGATCGGCAAGGCGGTGCGCTACTCGGCGTACCACGAGAAGACCGACACCGCCGTGGAGTTCCCCGCGGAGCGGCAGATCGCGATGGCCGAGGACACGGTCTTCGATCTCGCCTCGGTGTCCAAGCTGTTCACGTCGATCCTCGCCGTGCAGCAGATCGAGCGCGGCACGCTGGAGCTTGAGGGCAAGGTCGCCTCGTACCTCCCCGACTTCGCCGGCGCGGGCAAGCAGGACATCACGATCCGCCAACTGCTCACCCACACCTCGGGGTTCCGTGCCTGGATCCCGCTCTACAGCGCGCCGACGTACGAGGAGAAGCTCCAGCTCATCTGGAAGGAGGCACCTCTCAACGCGCCGGGTACCGAGTACCTCTACTCGGACCTCAATCTGATCTCGCTGCAGCTGGTCATGGAGAAGATCACCGGACGCGCCCTGGACGTCCTGCTCCGCACCGAGATCACCGCGCCGCTCGGCATGCACCGCACCCGCTACAACCCGCCGGCCTCCTGGAAGCCGAAGATCGCCGCCACCGAGGACGCCCGCAAGCCGTGGTCCGGGCTCGACCGGGGGCTCGTATGGGGCGAGGTGCACGACGAGAACGCGTACAGCCTGGGCGGTGTCGCAGGACACGCCGGTGTCTTCTCCACCGCGTGGGACCTGGCGGTCCTCGGCCGGACGCTGCTCAACGGCGGGGTGTACGGGAGGGCGCGCATCCTGGAGCCCGCGTCCGTGGACCTGATGTTCACCGACTTCAACACGGCCTTCCCGGGCGACGAGCACGGTCTCGGGTTCGAGCTCTACCAGCACTGGTACATGGGCGCGATGGCCACTCCGCGCACCGCGGGGCACACGGGCTTCACGGGGACGTCGCTCGTCCTCGACCCGACGACCGACTCGTTCCTCGTCCTCCTCGGCAACTCCGTCCATCCGGTGCGCAGTTGGCGCTCCGGTTCGGCTCCCCGGGTCGCCGCCGCCAACAATTTGGCGCGCGCTGTTCCGGTCCGGCCCGCGCGGGGGCGTACGGCCTGGTTCTCCGGCATGGCGACCGCGGCCTCCGCGACGCTGACGCTGCCCGCGCTGGACGTGGGCACCGGCGGGCGGCTGCGGTGCGCGCTGTGGTGGGACACCGAACCGCAGGCCGACGCGCTTTTCCTGGAGTCGTCGGCGGACGGCGGGGAGACGTGGCGGGCGGTGCCGTTCACGACCGTCCGCGACGGCGAGGAGCCCGCCGGGCATCCCGCCGGGTCGGTGACCGGCTGGTCCGGCCGGGTGTGGCACCGCGTCGGCGCGGACCTTCCCGCTGCCGCGCGGCTCGTCCTGCGGTGGCGGTACACGACGGACCGGCTGTACGTGGGGCGCGGCGCGTACGTGGACGCGCTGCGGGTCGGTGACGACGGGCGTGTCCTGTTCGACGACGGCCGTCCGGCGGACTCGGCGCGCGTCGAGGCCGTGGGGTGGGTGGCGTCCTCGGACTGAGCGTACGGAGGGGGCGGCCCGGGCCCCATGAACTGCAGCCGCGTCCGCCGTCAGTCCATCCGTAGCGGATGCGGCTGCGGGTCGGCGGGGGTTGCTCGCGCCGTTCCCCGCGCCCCTCAAACCGCCCCCGCCGCCGACCCATCCGTCGCAGATGCGACTGCGGGTCGGCGGGGGTGGCCCGCGCCGTTCCCCGCGCCCCTCAACCCGCCCCCGCCGCCAGCCCATCCGTCGCAGATGCGACTGCGGGTCGGTGGGGGTTGCCCGCGCCGTTCCCCGCGCCCCTGAACCGCCGCCGGCCCCGCGCCTCTCAGGCGGCGCTACGGGGCTTCCAGGAGGGCCATTGCGGCGTTGTGGCCGGGGACTCCGCTCACGCCTCCGCCGCGTACCGCGCCCGCGCCGCAGAGGAGGATGTTGGGGTGGGCGGTCTCGACGCCCCAGCGGCCCGTCTCCTCCTGGGTGTGCGGGAAGGCGAGGTCGCGGTGGAAGATGTTGCCGCCGGGGAGCCGCAGATCGCGTTCCAGGTCGAGGGGGGTCTTGGCCTCGATGCACAGGCGGCCGTCCCCGTCGGTCGCCAGGCAGTCGACGATCGGTTCGACGAGGTGTGCGTCCAGTTGCGCGAGGGTCGACTTCAGCAGTTCGCGGCGTACGCCGTCGTTGTCCTCGGCGAAGAGCCGGGCCGGAGTGTGCAGGCCGAAGAGGGTGAGCGTGTGGTAGCCCTGCTGTTGCAGGTCGGGGCCCAGGATCGTGGGGTCGGTCAGCGAATGGCAGTAGATCTCGGAGGGCGGCGCCTCGGGCAGCACACCGGACGAGGCCTGCGCGTGCGCGGTCGCCAGCTGCTCGTACCCCTCGGCGATGTGGAAGGTCCCGGCGAAGGCCTCGCGCGGGTCGACGGAGGTGTCGCGTAGCCGGGGCAGCCGCTTCAGGAGCATGTTGACCTTGAGCTGGGCGCCCTCGGCGGGGGTGGGCGGTTCGTCGCCGGTCAGCCGTGCGAGTTCCTGCGGGGAGGCGTTGACGAGCACGTGCCGGGCGGCGACGGTTCCCTCGCCGTCGGCGGTCCGGTAGGTGACCTCGGCGGCGCGTCCGTCGGTCTCCACCCGCAGCACCTCGTGTCCGGTGGCGAGGACCGCGCCGGCGTTGCGGGCGGCGGTGGCCAGCGCGTGGGTGAGGGCGCCCATGCCGCCGACCGGGACGTCCCAGGCTCCGGTGCCGCCGCCGATCACGTGGTAGAGGAAGCAGCGGTTCTGTCGCAGGGTCGGGTCGTGGGCGTCGGCGAAGGTGCCGATGAGGGCGTCGGTGAGGACGACTCCGCGGACGAGGTCGTCGGCGAAGGTGTCCTCGACGGCGATCCCCAGCGGCTCCTCGAAGAGGATGCGCCAGGCGTCCTCGTCGTCGATGCGGCGGCGCAGCTCGTCGCGGGTGGGGAGCGGTTCGGTGAGGGTGGGGAAGACCTTCTTGGCGAGGCGGCCGGTCATGCCGTAGAAGCGCTGCCAGGCCTGGTACTCGCTGCCCGAGCCGGTGAGCTTGGCGAAGGCCTCCCGGGTGCGCCGCTCGCCGCCCCCGACGAGCAGTCCGGCGGGCCTGCCGCCGCGCTCGGTGGGGGTGTACGAGGACACGTTGCGGCCGCGGACCCGGAAGTCGAGGCCCAGATCCCGGACGATCTTCCGGGGCAGCAGACTGACCAGATAGGAGTAGCGCGACAGCCGGGCGTCGACCCCGGCGAACGGCCGCGTCGACACGGCGGCGCCGCCGGTGTTCGCCAGCCGCTCCAGAACGAGCACGGACTTCCCGGCGCGGGCCAGATAGGCGGCGGCCACCAGCCCGTTGTGCCCTCCGCCGACAATGACGACGTCGTGTTCCCGGTATCCCTCGTGAGCACCCATCCCCCTAGGTAACACACAAAGATCCACACCGACCACCCCCACACGCACCCGGCGGACCCCCATGTGGGGGCGCCCCGGCCCCTAAGGGCCGCGGGGAACTGCGCGACCAGCCACAGCCGGTCCGCACCCAAAAGAACCCGCCCGGCCCCCACCCACCCCAGGGGCGCGGGGAACTGCGCGACGAGCCCCCACCGGCCCGCACCCGAAGAACAACCGGGGGCCGGGGGGCGCAGCCCCACGTGAACCGAAAGACAGCCCGGTGCCTCACCAGGCCCCGGAAACCCGCTGCTGCCGCAGAGCAGCCACCCTCCGGTACAACGAAGCCGCCTCCCCCGCCCGCCCCAACTGCTCCAGACAGTGCGCCTCGTCATTCCGGCTGGCCAGCGCATCGGGATGGTCGGCGCCGAGCACCCGCTCACGCGCCCCGGCCACCTGCCGGTACTCCGCGAGCGCGTCCCCCCAGCGCCCGAGCCACCCGAGCCCGACGGCGACCTCGCGACGGCTCACCAGGGTGTCCGGGTGGTCGGGCCCGAGGACCCGCTCCCGGATGGCGCACACGTCACGGGACTCGGCGAGCGCCTCCTCCCACCGGCCGAGCCGCCCGAGGTTGACCCCGAGGCCGTGCCGGGCGCGCAGGGTCTCGGGGTGGGCGGGCCCGTGCACCCGGGTCCGGTCGTCGATCAGCCCCCGGTACAGCTCCAGGGCCTGCGTGCTGTGTCCGAGCCTGCCGAGGCTGATCCCGACCTCGTAGCGGGCGGCCAGCGTGTCCGGGTGGTCGGGCCCGAGGGCCTGCGCCCGCGCTCCGGCGACCTCCTGGTAGGTGCCCAGCGCCTCGGTCCACCGCCCCAACTGGCCCAGCGCGTAAGCGACTTCGTACCGGGTGACAAGGGTGTCGGGGTGGTTCGCGCCGAGCACCCGGGCGCGGGCCGCGGCCACGTCGCTCGCCATCCGGTACGAGTCCTCCAGGCGTCCGAGCCTGCTGAGGTTGAAGGCGAGGTTGTGGCGGCAGCGCAGGGTGTCCGGATGGTCGGGTCCCATGGCGCGTTCCCGGGTGGCGAGCACGCCCGTGTAGACCTGGTGCGCGTCGAAGTGACGCCCCAACTGGCCTAGTACGTAAGCCATTTCCTGGCGGGCGGCCAGGGTGTCCGGGTGCTCGGGTCCGAGCACGTGCTCCCTGGTGCGGGCCACGTGCGTGTACTCGCGCAGCGCGTCGGCGGGGCGGCCCGTGCGGCTGAGGGTGAAGCCGACCTCGTAGCGGCTGGCCAGGGTGTCGGGGTGCTCGGGACCCAGGGCGTGCTCGCGTTCGGCGGCGACGGCGCGGTGCACCTCGCCGGCCTCCTCCCAGCGGCTCAGCCGTCCCAGGCTCAGCCCCGCGTTGTGGCGGCCGGTGAGCGCGGTCAGCAACTCCGGTGCCGGTACGGGTCGTTCGGCGGGCAGCGGGTCAGGGGCGCCGCGCGTGTCGGTGCGGGCGATCCAGTCGCCGGTGAGGCCCGCGGCGGCGTCCGGCGGTGTGGCGCGCAGTCCCGCGCCGGTCCCGGTCGCCTTGTGCCCTGTGGTCATGCCGCGGGTCCAGGACGGCAGCCGTGCCTCGCGGGAGACGGGCCGCTCGGCCGTCCCGGGCCCGCCCGCCTCTTCAGGACGTACCGTCGCAGCGGGGCCTCCCGTCACGTCGGGCCACTCCCGCACCTCGGGCCACCTCACCGCCCCGGGCCGCGGGGGCGCCGACACCATGGTCGGCACATACGCCGGTGTGGTGCGGCCCGCGCCGATCCGGCGGCCCAGTTCGCGGGCGTCGTGCGGTCGCCGTCCGGGCTCCTTGGCCAGCAGGTCGAGGATGATCCGGTCCAGGAACTCGGGGAGTTCGGCGCGGTGGCTGCGCGGCGGCTCGGGCGCCGTGTCGCGGTGTCCGACGAGGACCGCCCACGCGTCGTCGAGGTCGAACGGCGGGACGCCGGTGGCGATCTCGTACAGGACGCAGCCGAAGGAGTAGAGGTCGCTGCGCTGGTCGACCTCGGTGCCGCCGATCTGCTCGGGCGACATGTAGTGCGGGGTGCCCATGGCGATGCCGGTGCCGGTGAGGCGTGAGGTGAAGCCGATGTCGTGGCCGAGGCGGGCGATGCCGAAGTCGCAGATCTTCACCGTGCCGTCGTCGAGCCGCATGATGTTGGCGGGCTTCAGATCGCGGTGCACGATGCCCTGCTGGTGGGTGTAGGCGAGGGCGGCGGCGACCTGTTCGGCGATGTCCACGATGTCGCCGACCGGCAGGGGATGCTGCTTGTTGTCCTCCAGGAGCTGGCTCAGATTGCGGCCGTCGAGCAACTCCATGACCAGGTACAGGACGCCGTCGGACTCGCCGAAGTCGTGGACGACGGTCACACCGCGGTGCTGGAGGGCCGCGGCCACCCGCGCCTCGCGCCGGAACCGCTCCCGCAGCACCCGTGTGAACGCGTTCTCCTGATGGTGCCCCAGCGGTTTGAGGCACTTGACGGCGACCTGTCTGCCCAGCGACTCGTCCCGCGCCCGCCACACCTCTCCCATGCCGCCTCGACCGATCAGGTCGAGCAATCGGTACCGGCCCTGGATGAGCCTGGTCTCCCCCATCTGCCGCGATCGCCCCCGTCGTCCGGACCCGCCCTCCCCTGGCCCGCCAAGTATGACGAGCTATGGTCCGACTTTGTACGGTGCGGGGCGCGAGCCGGGGCCGAGCCGTGACATGGCGCGGATAATGTGTTTGGGCGGCAGTTGCCAGCGCAGACGTGCGGGAACGCAGCGCAGTACGGTGCCGGTGAGGCGCAGCCGCCGGGTCACCGCCCGGGGCGACCGTACGGATCTTCCGTACAACTCATGGGCGTGGGGCGGCAGTGAGGCGTACGCGGTCTGCGCCACCCAGCGCCACAGCAGGGCCCGCGCCGGGACCAGCAGCGGGTGCACGGGCGGTCTGCGCAGGAAGTCGTCCACGTCCCGCGCCTCCGGGCCGGCGGCCAGTTCCGGGCGGACCTTCTCGAAGTACGCGGCCAGTTCTCCCTGGTCGGAGGGTACGTCGGCGGGGTCGAGGCCCACCAGTCGTGCGCTGACGCGGTGTTCGTCGATGTACCGGTCGGCCTGCGCGTCCGTGAGCCGCAGGCCGGAGCGGCGCAGGACGTGCAGATAGGAGTCGATCTCGGCGCAGTGGACCCACAGCAGCAGCGCGGGTTCGCCGACGCCGTAGCGTTCCCCCGTGCCGGGGTCGGTCGCCGTGAGCATCGTGTGGATCCTGCGCACGCGCGCACCGGCCTTCTCGGCCGCCTCCTTCGTGCCGTACGTGGTGGTGCCGACGAAGTGGGCCGTCCGCATCAGGCGGCCCCAGGCGTCCTTGCGGAAGTCGGAGTTCTGCATGACGCCGCGCACCGCGCGCGGGTGCAGTGCCTGGAGGTAGAGCGCGCGGACCCCGGCGACCCACATCATGGGGTCACTGTGCAGCTGCCAGGTCACGGAGTCCGGACCGAACAGCCCCGGATCGCCTGTGTGCCCCACACCTGTGTGCTCCCCATCCATGTGGTCAACCGTAACCGCCTTATGCGCTTATGGACTTGCATATGGCGCGGGCACCGTCGCGGTGATAGCCATGAGGGGACGTCACCGATCGGCACGAGCCGGTGGTACGAGCCGGCACCCCGTACGAAGGGAGACGGCACATGCCGCGTCTTGCCCGTTCCGAGTGGTACGACCTGACCCGTGACATGAACTGGTCCCTGTCCTACGTCAAGGAGGAGGAGGTCTGGCCGGCCGAGCTCTCCGACGGCTTCGGGCTGCCGGCCGAGGCGTGGTGGGTGTGGGACGAGCCGTACAAGGTCACGTACCCGGAGTACGTGCACAACCAGTACGGCAAGGACGCCGGTGTCTACGCGGTCAACGCCGTCATCGGGCGGTCGAAGGTGTACGAGCAGCTGGATCCGGGGTGGAAGTCGGCGATCATCGCGCACTACGGCGTGATCGCGATCCCGGAGTACCTGGCGAGTCTCGCGGAGTCCCGGATGGGCCGGTTCGGGCGCGCGGCGGCGTGGCGGAACATGGCGACGTTCGGCACCCTCGACGAGATGCGCCACGGCCAGATCCAGACCTATTTCCCCTACGGGCTGCTGGCCAAGGAGCCGCGGGCGGACTGGGCGCACAAGGCCCTGCACACGAACGAGTGGGGCGCGGTCGCCGCCCGCAGTCTGTTCGACGACATGTTCACCGCGAACGACGCGGTGTCCACGGCCGTCCAGCTGACCTTCACGTTCGAGACCGGGTTCACCAACCTGCAGTTCCTCGGGATGGCGGCGGACGCCATGAAGGTCGGGGACGTGGACTTCGGGGCGCTGATCTCCTCGATCCAGACCGACGAGGCCCGCCACTCCCAGCAGGGCGAACCGACCATCAAGCTCCTGGTGGAGCACGGCCGCAAGGATGTGGCGCAGCGGCTGGTGGACCACATGTTCTGGCGGTCGTGGCGGCTCTTCGCCCTGCTGACCGGGCTGTCGATGGACTACTACACGCCGCTGGAGCACCGCGGCCACTCCTTCAAGGAGTTCATGCAGGAGTGGATCTGCAAGCAGTTCCTGGACCAGTTCCGTGACTTCGGCCTGGAGAAGCCCTGGTACTGGGACGAGCACTTCCTGCCCGAACTCGACTGGTACCACCACGCCCTGCAGCTCGGCATCTGGTACTGGCGCCCGACCGTGTGGTGGAACCCCGACGCGGGGGTCGCTCCCGAGGAGCGGGAGTGGCTCGAAGAGAAGTACCCGGGCTGGCAGGACACCTTCGGCGGGCACTGGGACGTCATCGCCGCGAACCTCCGGGCGGGCCGTCCGGAGGCCACCCTGCCCGAGACGTTCCCCATGATCTGCAACCTGTGCCACGTCCCGGTGGTCGCTCCCGCCGGATACCGGGCGGGCAAACTCGCCGGCCCGCTACCGAGGATCCTCGACCGGAACGGGCGCCGGTACGTCTTCTGCTCCGCACCCTGCCAGTGGGTCTTCGAGCAGGCTCCCCAGCGGTTCCAGGGGCACACCACCGTCATCGACCGGTTCCTAGGCGGGCAGATCCAGCCGCCGACGATGGAAGGCGCGCTGGCCTACATGGGGCTTTCGCCCGAGGAGATGGGCCGGGACGCCACCGACTACGCCTGGGCGCACGCCGCGCCGCACGACCGCACCGCCGCCCACGGCTGACACCGGGGCCGACGACCGGGACGGAACCGAGGGGAACGGAAGGGAAGACTCGACGATGGCGCTGTTTCCTCTGCAGGCCCTGTTCGACGGGGACCTGGTGGTGCTGCTGGTACCGGTGGACGACGGGGACCCGATGACCGTGGTCGCCGACAAGGTGGCCCACCATGTGGTCGACCGCCGTGTGGCCGCGCAGGACCGGCCGCTGCGGGTCCGGCACGACGGGAGGACGCTGCCCGACGACGCCACCGTGGTGAGCGCGGGCGTGCGGCCACTGGACGTGGTGGTCGTGGGGTACGCGTCATGAGTGACGATCCGGTGCGGTGGTTCGACGTGCCGGAGGCCGAGGGGCTCTGGGAGGGCGATCTCGTGGAGGCCGAGGTGGCCGGTGAGCGGGTGCTCGTCGTCCACCACGTCGACGGATCCTTCGCCGCGTACCAGGGGGTCTGCCCGCACCAGGAGTTCCCGCTCGCCCACGGCAAGTGGGACGAGGAGGAGAACACTCTCACCTGCGCCGGACACGGCTGGGAGTTCGACCTGAGCTCCGGCGCGGGCATCAACCCGTCCGGCTGCCGGCTCCACCGGTACGCGATCCGGGCCACCGACGCGGGCGCCGTACTGATCGGCATTCCGCAGGACGGCGAGGCCCATCACCACAGCTCCCGAGAAGCGTGAGGACGAGACGATGACCGTGTCCGGCACCAGCGCCGACAAGCGGGTGGGACCCGTGATCCGCGGCATCGACGGCGATCTCGCCGACGCCGTGGCCGCCGCGATCGAGCAGGACAATCCCGGCGCCGAGGTGGCGGTTGACGATCAGGGCGGATACGTACGGATCAGTGTTCCCCGGCGGTGCGTGCTGACCCGCGCCAGCCTGGAGGAGGAGCTGGGCCGGGCGTTCCCGCTGAGTGAACTGGAGCCCGCGCTGGCGGCGTTCGCCGGGCGCCTCAAGCAGACCGAGGAGCAGTTGGTCTGGTACCTGGAGAGGCAGGACTGAGCGATGACCGGTGCGGCGAACAGGCGACAGCAGAGGACCTGGAGCATGTTCGGGGACGTCCGGCGCAGGCCGACGCCCTACGAGGTGGTCACCGGCAGGTTCCACTACCACTTCCGGCGCGATCCGGTGCCCTTCGAGATGGACCCCGAGTGGACCCTGAACCGGTGGTACCTCGCGCACCGGGAGGGGTCGCCCTTCCAGGTGGACGACTGGGAGGGCTTCCGCGACCCCGCGAAGCTGACGTATCGCGACTATGTGGCGCTCCAGCACGACCGCGAGATCTATCTGGACGCCCTCGTCGACCGGTACGAGGGGAACGGGACGGCGGCGACGCCGGGGGCCGGACAGGCGGACCCCGGACGGCCCGACCCCGGACCAGCCGACCCCGGCTGGGTGGACACGTTACGGACGCTGTTCGTCCCCTTGCGCTTCCCGCTGCACGTGCTGCAGATGGTCGCCCTGTACGTCGGGCAGATGGCGCCCTCGTCGTACATCACCAACTGCGCCCACTTCCAGGCCGCCGACGAGATGCGGCGGATCCAGCGGATCGCCTACTGGACCCGGGTGCTGGCCGACGCGTACGGCGACGACCTGGCGCGGACCGCCACCGCCCGCCGGGCCTGGGAGGACGGCCCCGCCTGGCAGCCGCTGCGGCAGACCCTGGAACACCTCCTGATCGCGTACGACTGGGGTGAGGCCTTCGCCGGGCTCAACCTCGCGGTCAAACCCGCCGTCGACACCCTCGTCAACGACGTGTTCGGGCAGGTGGCCGAGGCCAACGGGGACCGTTTCCTCGCCGAGTTGTGCACCGAGTTCGCCAGGGACGCGCGCCGCAGCCAGGACTGGACGCAGGCACTGACCGGGTACGCGCTCGAACGGCGGCCGGAGCTGGCCGGGGTGCTCGACGGCTGGGTGACGAAGTGGCGCCCTCGCGCCGACGAGGGCGTGGAAGGCCTGGCGGCGTTGTTCGCCGCCGCGCCCCGGCCGCTCGCCGCCGCCGACGTCACCGCGCGCGTCCGCGAGGTCCACGACGAATTCCTCGTCGGCACCTCCATCTGACGTCCATTTGAAGGCACCTGCATCTGACGGGACCGCCCACGGATCGGCTAGCGCCGCACCCTCGGCATCCCCAGCCCGATCCACGAGATGATCTCGCGCTGGATCTCGTTGTTGCCGCCGCCGAAGGTGAAGATGACGGCCGAGCGGTAGCCGCGCTCCAGATCGCCGTGCAGGACCGCGCCCGCCGAGCCGTCCTTGAGGGCGCCCGCGGTGGCGACGACCTCCATGAGCCAGGCGTACGCGTCACGGCGGGCCTCGGACCCGTACACCTTGACCGCGGAGGCGTCCTGCGGGGTGAGGGTGCCTTCCTGAACGGCATTCACCATCTGCCAGTTGAGGAGTTTCATCGCGTCGAGCCTGATGTGGGTCCGGGCGAGGGTCCGGCGCACCCAGGGCAGGTCGACGACGCGGCGGCCGTCGGCGAGTTTGGTCTCCATCGCCCAGCGCTGTACGTCGTGCAGGGCGCGGATGGCCATGGTGCCGTGGGCGGCGAGCGTGACGCGCTCGTGGTTGAGCTGGTCGGTGATCAGCCGCCAGCCCTTGTTCTCCTCGCCGACGCGCCGGGAGGCGGGGACGCGGATGTTCTCGTAGTAGCTGGCGGTGGTGTCGTGGGAGGCGAGGGTGTTGATGAGCGTGCAGGAGTAGCCGGGGTCGGAGGTCGGCACGAGGAGCATGGTGATGCCCTTGTGCGGCGGCGCGTCGGGGTCGGTGCGCACGGCGAGCCACACCCAGTCGGCCGTGTCGCCGTTCGTCGTCCAGATCTTCTGCCCGTCGACCGTGTAGTGGCCGCTGTCGACGTCTCCCTCCCTGACCGCCCGCGTCTTCAGGGCGGCCAGGTCCGTGCCCGCGTCGGGCTCGCTGTAGCCGATCGCGAAGTCGATCTCGCCGGAGAGGATCCCCGGCAGGAAGTACTCCTTCTGCTCGTCCGTGCCGAACTTCATGATGGTCGGACCGACCGTGTTCAGCGCCATCAGCGGCAGCGGTACGCCGGCCTGGGCGGCCTCGTCGAAGAAGATGAACTGCTCCATCGGCGTCAGCCCGCGTCCGCCGTACTCCTTCGGCCAGCCGACGCCCAGCCAGCCGTCGGAGCCCAGCCGGCGGATGGTGTCACGGTAGAAGCGCTTCTGCGCGGCCGGGTCGGCGTACCGGGCATGCACGTCGTCCGGTACGAGTTCGGCGAAATAGGCGCGCAGTTCGGTGCGCAACCGCTGCTGCTCCGGCGTGTATTCGAGATGCACGGCGCCTCCCTGGTTCCCCGACCCGCTGCCGCGGGCGCCCGGACCTGACGGCGCACACCGTAGAACGTGTTCCAGAAATAGGGAATGCCGGCGACGCGGCCGGGTGGGTCACCGCAGCCGGGCGAGGAATTCCGTACAGGCTCGGGCGCAGTCGCGGCAGGCCTGAGCGCTCTCCTCGGAACCGGAACCGGAACCGGAGCCGAAACCGGAGCCGGAACCCGAGCCGGAGTCGAGGTCGAAGACCTGCGCGGTTTCCAGGCATACGGTGCGGCACCACTCGACCTGGGAGCGCATGGCGTCCTCGGACTGGGTGACCTGCTCCGCCAGGAGACGGCAGGTCGCGTCGCAGACCTCCGTGCACAGGATGCCCTTGCGCCGGATCAGCTGCTGATCCTCGGGACCGTCGATGTCAGCGAGGCTCGCCCGCAGGGCACACGCCCTCGCGCACTCGGTGCAGGCCTGCGCGCAGGCGAACCGGTCCTCAAGGAAACGAACGAGTTCCTGAAGCTCTGTTACTGACACATGGTCCGGGTAGCCGGACGCCGCCGCGCCAAACCCGGCGAAAACAACCGCGCCGCGAGTGGCCGGGGATGTCCAGCGGGTCGGGGATTGCCGAAGTTATTGACGTGGTCACGACCGCGCTCTACGTTCTGACCGGCTCACCGAACCTCGTTCGATATATCGGCACCTCTCTCCGCAGACTCCCCTCTCCGCAGACTCGACTCTCGGCAACCAACCCGGTGCGGGCGACCACTGATCCGCGACAACGTACGGATCGGCAGACAAGGAGGCCTCGTGCGCACTGCGGGCATGCTCACAGGGACAGCACTGAGTGCCGTACTGGCGACGGTGGTGACCCCGGCTCAGGCGACAGCGGCACCGGCCGCTCCCGCCGCATCGACCGCACCGACTGCGGTGACCGCGGCGACCATCGTGGTGGCGGTCGACGGCGACGACTCCGCCGCGGGCACACTCGGACAACCGCTGCGGACCATCCAGAAGGCCGTCGACAGGGCGAAGCCGGGTGACGTCATCGCCGTGCGCGGCGGCACCTACACCCTGACCGACAACATCACCGTCACCACTTCGGGAACGGCGTCGCAGCCGATCTCCCTGGGCGCCCACCAGGGCGAACGGGTCGTCATCGACGGCGAACAGCTGCCGGCCAGTCATACACCGGTCGGCGGCAGCATCCCGCGCGCCGAGCGTGGTGCCGTCCACCAGGAGGCCTCGTACTGGAGGGTGTCCGGTCTGGAGATCGTCAACGGGCCGTACGGCTATTACTGCGACGGCTGCAACAACAACGTGTTCTCCGGTCTCACCACGCACGACAACTACGAGTCCGGCTTCCAGCTCCAGGGCGCCTCGGCGGGCAACCAGATCCTGAACCTGGACAGCTACGGCAACCGCGATCCCCGCAAGAACGGCGAGAGCGCCGACGGGCTGGCCGTCAAGGAGGGCAGCGGGAGCGGCAACATCGTGCGGGGCGCGCGGCTGTGGAACAACGTGGACGACGGTTACGACGCCTGGAAGTTCACCTCGCCGGTCGTGGTGGAGAACACCGTCGCGTACGGAAACGGCTACAACCGCTGGGGCTTTCCCGACTTCGCGGGCGACGGCAACGGCTTCAAGCTGGGCGGCGGGAGCCCGGCCCCGGCGGTGGCCCACACCCTGCGCAACTCGGTCGCGTACCGGAACGCGGCGCACGGCGTCACCGACAACGGCAATCCCGGTGCGCTCGCCCTGAGCCGCAACACGACGTTCCGCAACACGGGCACGGGCTTCGACGCGGACGGCTCGGGCGGGACGGCGGTCCTCACCGCCAACCTCTCCGTCGCGGACTCCCGGGCCGCCGCCCTCGGCCCCACGACCACGTCCTCGGGCAACTCCTGGGATCTGGGCGGCACCTGGGGCGAATCATCGGTCGTGAGCACGGACCCGGGCGCCCTCACCGGCCCGCGCGCATCCGACGGCTCACTCCCTCCGGCACCGGACTTCCTGGTCCCACGGGACGGCACGCCGATCGGCGCCAGGTTCTGAACCGGCCGCCTGAACCGCCCTCCTGAACCACCGCACCCGAACCACCTCGTGGGCCCCGGGACGGACGACCCCGGAGTCCACGAGGTCCGCACCACCAGCCCCACCAGCCCCACCAGCCCCACCAGCCCCACCGCACCACGAACGGCAGGCACGCGTCCCCTAGGAGAGCCGCACATGATCACGACAGACAGACCCGCCGGATTCCCCGGATCCGCCCCGACGCCGGACACGACCGGTACGCCCCGGCCCTTCACTCCCTCGCGCCGCAGCCTGTTGCGGGCCATGGCCGCCGTGCCGGTCTCGGCCCTCGCCGTGGGCGGGCTGCCGGGCCTGCTCGGTTCGGCCACGGCTGCGGCGCCGCCCAGCGGCTCCGCCACCCGCTACACCATCGTGCCGTTCCTCAACAGCAACGACGGCACGGTGAACGTCTACCAGTCGGACGACGCGACGGACTTCCGGCTCCTCAAGGCCTCCGCGTACACCCCGCCGGCGAACCGGATCCGGGACGCCAGCATCTTCAAGCACACCGACGGCTACTACTACATCACCTACACCACCCACACCTGGCAGGACACCAGCACCACCATCGGCTTCGCCCGCAGCTCGGACCGGAGCAACTGGACGTTCCTGTACGACTATCCGGTCCCCATCACCAATCTCTCGCGCGCGTGGGCGCCGGAGTGGTTCGTCGACAGCGACGGCAGTGTGAACATCCTGGTGTCCTGCTCGACCGCCAACGACGAGTGGATCTTCACCCCGTACCGGCTGCGGGCCACCAACTCGGGCCTCACGGCGTGGAGTTCACCGGTCGCCCTGTCCGGCATCGGCACCAACCACATCGACACGTTCGTGGTGCGGACCGGCTCGACGTACCACGCCTTCACGAAGAACGAGACGTCGAAGTACATCGAGTACGCCACGGCCGGCGCGCTCACCGGGCCGTACACCATCAGCCGGACCGGCAACTGGGCGGGCTGGGGCGGCACCCGGGAGGGCGCCGCGCTGATCCAGCTCGACAACGGCGCGTGGCGGATCTTCTTCGACGGGTACGGCGACGGCAGTTACTACTACAGCGACAGCTACGACACGTTCGCCACCTGGAGCGCGCCCCGGGCTCTGCCGGGCATCTCCGGTACCGCGCGCCACTTCACCGTGATCAAGGAGACGGTGTCCGGCGGGGTGAGCCTGCCGACGGGCGTGACCCGTTCGCTCCGGTCGGGCAACTACACCACCCGCTACTGGCAGGAGCAGTCCGCCCTGCTCAACCTTCCCGTGGTGACCTCGTCCAGCACCGCGGCGGAGAAGCAGGCGTCCACGTTCACGATCGTGGCGGGTCTCGCCGACGGGAACGGTTACTCCTTCCGCAACGCCGCCGGCAACTACCTGCGGCACTGGGACTTCCGGGGCCGTTTCGACGCGAACGACGGCTCGTCGACGTTCGCCAGGGACGCGACCTTCATCGCCCGTACGGGCAGCGCGAGCGGTTCGGTCCGGCTGGAGTCGTACAACTACCCCGGCCACTACCTGCGCCACTACAACTACCAGCTGCGCGTGGACGCATCGGACGGCACCGATCTCTTCCGGCAGGACAGTTCGTTCGTGGCCACGACCGCCTGGGCCTAGGGAAGCACGACGACCTCACGCCGGACACGCGTCCGGCGGCCGGGCGAACCTCCATGGGGGAAGAGAGGTCCGTCCGGCCGCCGGATGTCAGCGTGTCCAGGGG